>CAIJOU010000692.1 GCA_903822375.1 Candidatus Hydrogenedentota bacterium | reverse complement strand
CGCGGCCGGTCACATCATGCCGAACCGGAGGTACGCTGGCATTATCGCGACCTGGCGCAAAAGCTTAAAATCGAGGCTGCTGATTTGATCTGGGAGGCCGCCAAGCTGTGGGATGCCGACTCGGGAAAGGAACTGCTGACGCTGTCGGGTCATACGGGCAACATATGGGCCGTGGCGTTCAGCCCGGACGGACAGCAGGTGCTCACTGGGTCTGACGACAAGACCACCATGCTGTGGGACGCCGAGTCGGGAAAGGAAGTGCTGACCCTGGTGGGCCATGCAGGAGCGGTACGCTCCGTGGCGTTCAGTCCGGACGGACGTCAGGTGCTCACTGGGTCTGACGACAAGACTGCCAAGCTGTGGGACACCGAGTCGGACAAGAGGCCGGCCACGTTGTCCGATAGGGGGGGCAGACTTAGTTCCATGGAGGTCGGCCCGACGCGGAGGCTAACATGGTCCGAGGATAAGATCGCCAGGCTGTGGGACACCAATACACGGGCCGAGTTGGCTGCCTTCGCGTACGACGTAATGGCCGTGACGTTGAGTCCGGACGGACGTCGGATGCTCACGGGGTCTAATGACAAGACCGCCAAGCTGTGGGACATCGAGTCAGGAAAGGAGCAACTTAGCCTAGTCGGCCACGCGCATGACGTAACGTCCGTGGCATTCAGTCCGGACGGGCGGCGGGTGCTCACAGGGTCTGGAGACAAGACCGCCAGGCTGTGGGACGCCGACTCGGGCAAGGAGTTGGTTACCCTGACGGGCCATGAGGGTGACGTAACGTCGGTGGCGTTCAGTTTGGACGGGCGGCGGGTGCTCACGTGGTCTGAGGACAAGACCGCCAAGCTGTGGGACGCCGAGTCAGGAAGAGTATTGGCCACTTTTGCGGGCGGTGTAACTGCCACTGCGTTCAGTCCGGACGGGCGGCGGATAACTGCTGGACCTGAAAACAAGACGGCCAAGCTGTGGGACATCGACGCGGGCAGGGAACGGCTCACCTTGGCAGGCAACGCCGGTGGCGTGGTTTCCATGGAATCTTGGATGGACGGACGGCGGGTGCTCACGAGGTATGAGGACAAGACCGCCAAGTTGTGGGATACCGAGTCCGGAATGGATGTGGCCACTTTTGCGGGCAGCGTAACATCCGTGGCGTTTTGCATGGACGGACGGCGGGTACTCACGAGATCTGACGACGCTCCCCCAAAGTTGTGGGACGCCGATTCGGGCAAAGAGTTGCTTGCTCTGACTGGCCATACGGGCGGTGTAACGTCCATGACATTGAGTCCGGACGGACGGCGTGTGCTCACTGGGTCTATTGACGGAACCGCCAAATTGTGGGACGCCGACTCAGGCAAGGAACTACTCACGCTGGCCGACCATGAGGGCAGTGTAACGTCGGTGATGTTTTGTATGGACGGACGGCGAGTGCTCACTTGGTCTGTTGGCAGAACTGCCAAGCTGTGGGACGCCGATTTCGGCAAGGAACTGATCACGTTGACAGGGCATGCGGAGCGGATAACGTCCGTGGCGTTCAGTCCGGACGGACGGCGTGTGCTCACTGGGTCTGAGGACAGAACGGCCAAACTGTGGGACGCCGATTCGGGCCAGGAGCTGCTCACGCTGACGGGGCATGAGAAAGAAGTATTTTATGTGAACTTCAATCTGGATGAACGACAGGTAATTACCAGGTCTTCTGGCGGGACAGCCAGGCCGTGGGAAGCGATGCCGTGGACGACAGACACCCTGCCGGGAGATTCCTCGATGCCGCTCGGCACACGGCTTGAACTGTGGAACCGGGAGCGGACCAACCATGCGGGCAAGTGAGCATAAGGAACAGCAAGACGCGAGCAATCGCGATATCAAGGCAACCATCGTTAGAATGGGCCGCCGCGTGAAAGTGGCGGTCCCGTAAAGTAAACAATATTCATCCATGGTCCAAACAGGAACAAATGAAGCACTTGGCCCCAGAAGTCTGGCTGGTTGTGGATCGAACGATTGCGGGTGTGCCAGATGCCGGAGTATTCCTGGGGCATAAGGGCGTTTTGGGCGCAGTTCTCCTGTCGAATCCTTGCTGCATGCGGCAAGGATCTCGCAGACGGGCCATTGAACGAGTTTGTAGAGTTTCGCCCACTTCATATATCATCTGCTCAGCCTTAAGCTATCCTGAGATGTGCATGGTATCCAGGAAAGGAGGAAACTCATAGTGGACGGCGCAAAATGCTTCAAATGTGGAGGGACGAACCTGAAGCCGGGCGAATTAAGGTCCGGTTTAGTTTTTCTTCCTGTTTCAGCCTTTCGGTTCGATACAGGAAACCGTTCTCTGTTTGACAAGACGCCAGATGTCCTCATCAATGCAACAATGTGCTTGGATTGTGGATTCGTGGAGATCTTGGGCAACCTGAAGTCAGCCAAGGCTATCGTCCAGAAGATCGCAGAGGCATGATATTCGGCTCAATGACTTAAAGGATGTTGCCGAGAAGGGTTTCAGAATGCAGGGCACTAAGAGAGTTTAGTAGCACGTGGCGTACGTATTGCAGTGCTGTGTGCTCAATGAGGTGGTCTGCGAAAGCCGTGCTGCCGGTTTTAACGACAAGGACATTGTGGAAATCGTCGGTAAGGTCCTTAAGCTGAAGAGCAACCCGTATGGTGGGCTCGCCCCGATGCTTCAGTCGTATCTGCGCGGCGGCAAAAAGTAGTCCGTAGCGTGTGGGGGTAATGCGGGAGACGTTTCAGATTCTGAGGCCGATGAGCGGAGCTTAAAGCCTTGTTGAACGGACAGCTTTGATAAATCAGCTCTTCTTTGACGTGACGGCTACGAAAGACGTTATGCTCTGCTGGACGTTGCGGCTCCCACACTTGGGGCACTTTGTCCGGGCCTTATCGTGCTTAGCAATGGTCATTTGCAGTGAGAAGCTCTTCCGGCAGACCTGACATTGGTAGGAATAGGTTGGCATAGTCGGTCTTCCTTTCGGTTGTCTCTCATCATACACTTATCCGCGAAGCGATGATAGCCTGCATAACGGTTGTTCACGTAATGGAAGAACGGAAACAGAAGGACGAGAAGAAGGTGAAATAGGACCGCCACCCGCGCACTTCTCGACCGCCGGGGACATCAGATCCCATGCCTCGCTATTCGCTTGAGGTCAACGGGATCCTACTCGACAACAAGAAATCGTCTGCAGCCAAGAACGCCCTTGCCAGCCACGGAAACCGAATAGTTGCCCGGCAGGGCTTCCGCTGGAACCGTAATGGTTAAATCGCCAGGTATGAGAACCTCCGATGGATTAACCGCTAGGCCGGGGGCCGTTACCGTGGCGGACTGTGCCTCAGTGCCGGCGGCATTGCCTGAGAGCATGGAAAGCCGCACCGTGGTTGACGCGCCTCTTCGAAGTGTAGGAAGCGGATCGAAGGCAGCCATCGCCGGACCTCCCTGCTTGCGGAGGATAACCAGGCCCCAGTTCGTTCGCAATTCGACGCGCACATCATCGCCCACGCGCTCTGTCGCGAGTGGCGAGCACGCCAGCGTTTCTATGTCGCAAAGAACGGCATCCTCCACCTGTGGTCCGAGCTGAAGCACGGTCAGTGTGTACGTGCCGTGTTCACTGGAAATCTCCGTGCCTCTTGGCCAAATGGGGTCCTGGCATGCCGGCCGTGCGGCGACAATGGCCCAGTAATCTTTGCCCTCGAAGCACCGCGTGACGATCTGGGGGTCGGATGAATGCGGATCCTCATCGGCCACATCGCCCCATACCAATGCATCGTGGGCCGGAAACCGCGCGCATAGCCAGTTCCAATCCATCGTGTGGATATCCGAACCGCCGCAGCCTCCGCCTGGGAAGCCCGACAAGGATCCCCACAACGCTCCAGAAGCGTAAACATAGGGGCGAAACGGTCCGACCGCAATCCGCATCGGCGAAAGCTCACGAGGGCAACGACTGGTTAGCGCTCCATGAAACCATTGACCGAACCAGTCCGCCGAACCTTCGGTTAACAGAAGCACCTCCGGATTAACCGCTATCGCCGCCTGGCGCACCTTGGCCAGAAGCGTCTTGATCCACTCGTTGTACCCGAATGGTGTCTCATGGTGGTGGGCCGGGTTATAACAGGGAAGGTAGTAGAAACCCAGCGAATCCAGCCTGACGGCATCCGCACCGGTCTCGCGCAGAAGCCTCGCAACCATGTTCGCAAGATGATCTTGCCACTCAACGCATCCGGGACACATGTGGTAGAAGCCTTGTTTTGTATAGTCACCGGTAATGGTCCCATCCTTGTGCATCACGGACCATTGTGCACCCTTTCCGGACTTCACAAGATCGCTTTCCTCATGCACGATGTATCCCTCGACATACAACGTGGCATGCAAGCCAAGCCGGTGATCGCCCGCAATACCTTCCCGCAGCGCTGCAGCGCCGCCCATGTCCTCGCGGACGATGTTGTCTCCATCCGTATGGGGAGTGAATTTTCCGTCCTTCATCCGCATGGATGCCTGGCAGTAGAAGGCATATTCCCAATTGTCTATCGGAGACCGCAGATGCGCGGCGGGCAGATCACGAAAGCTCTCCAAAGCGACCTGCCCCGCATAATCCGAACGATCGCCTTGCCGGAAATGAATACCCGTGTTTCCGTTGGATTCACGAAACCATGCCGGCGGTGTCACATGTGGATAGGCCAAATCATACCAAGAACGGTACGCGCGCGCGGCCGGCCGCCAATCGCCCTTGTACACGAGCACTCGCACCGTGGGGAATTCGACCGAAGCGCCCGGAGCCAGCGTTTCTGGCGGGAAGTAATGCAATCCGATGGACGGTTCCTTCAAGATTAGTCGTTTGGGCCGCACATCCGCGTCCATGAAAATCAAGCCCAACGCACTCTTTGACGTGGGGTCCCACACGGCATGCCATTGCATGGACATGTAATTGCTTTCTCCGAGCACGCCGCCATCCCGTTCCCACGCGGGCACGATGAGGCCCCCCTGATCCATCGCCGTGGCCATGTTCTTGCTGAAATCATCCCCAAGCCGGACACCGTCAAAATACGGAAAACATGTCAGAAAGCTGCGTGCGGTATCGCCCGTGTTGCTGACACGCAGGGACCAGTCGGAGGTCCCTGCTTGTTTCCGAAGACGGATCTGCAGCCGCATCTCCAATCCCTGGCCCTGGTAGACTATTATCAGCCCATCGTCGCACTTCTCAATTGTCGCGGAGCATGTTTCGGGGTGGAGCACTGTTTTCGTGATGGCCGCCGGATCTTCGTAGTCGCCCTTCTTGCTGACCTCGAACTCTTTGGTGAGGTCGGCATAAATACGGAACGGCATCGTCCCGGATACGCCGTGTTTAAGACATTCATCGCCCATCTGGAGATTGGTGATGTGACGCAACTCACCGTGGATTCCGCCGAATGTCATCCGACAACAGGCATCTTCAATAGCCACGGCGGAGGCGGGTGTTTCCGAATTACTCGGCGCGGAGGGCTCGTCCCCGGTGGATTGGCCATTCCAGCCCATAATTGTCACCGCAAGAAAGATAGCGCCTGCCATGACGAAGGGCCTCATATGCATCCTTTCCCCGTGGAACGGGAGTCCACAGCGCTGTGGTTCCCTAAAATCCATCCACGCTGATTGGCGAATGTGCTGAGAGCATATCCTATCTTGAGCGAGAGCTCAACCCGGTCTTTTGATCCGTGAAAATTGGCATCGATGCAGTCTTCGAGAGCGAGAATGCCGGTCTGCGCAAGCCCGGTCGCTTTCCTGCTTTTGGGAACAGCGAGAAATGGATGGAAGACGTGCAATGTTTGACTATGCAGCGCGGAGTTCGTAGCGGTGATGAAGTCCGTCGACGCGTATGCCCAAAACACTTTGCATATCGTCATATTCTGAAACGTGGACGGAGTACTTAACTGCTTTACATTGGGGACGCCATTTTTTTTGCCCATATATTCCAACCACTTACGACGATTTGTCTCCGTACACTCCTTCAGTGACTCGAACTCTATGTCGTACTTACCAAGCCATTTCGTCGGTTTTCCCTGCGCACATCTGCCTTGGGTTTCATATTGCATTCTACAAACGGAGTGTTTGTCGTCGTCAGTCTTTCCGCCTTCCTCGCACAACCGCCACACCCGCTGACAACAATGCCAACCCCAAAGGCAACGCAACCAACGGCAGGCCGGGAGCACCGGGATCGATAGTGACTACCGCACTAGTCACGCTACCGGCCAGTGGTGTGCCTGCCAAATCTTCCACATCCGACAGGGTGCTGACAGACAGACGGAGGGTTCCTGTTCCTGAAATGCCGCCCACAGTAACAGTGTATCGGGAGTCGCTGCCTGAGATGCTTATGTCAGTGAAGGCCACGCTGCCTGTGAGGGTGAGGACCAGGTCCGTGTCATCGTCGAACCCCTGGACGGGCTTGTCGAAGATGACCGCGAATGAGATGCTCTCCGCGCTTGTGGGGCCGACGT
>CAIJOU010000691.1 GCA_903822375.1 Candidatus Hydrogenedentota bacterium | reverse complement strand
TACCGCTACGGCGGCAGGCTGTACAGCTTCGCCAGCAACTTCGGCGGCGAGACGGCAGAGACGTTGCAGTACCGCGGCGATGGGCGACTCTACTCGCGCACGACCGCCGCGTCCACGAAGGTCTACCGTTACGACCGCGGCTGGAACACCATTGATGAGGAGGATGGCAGCGGAAATCTGACGGGAACCAATGTCTACGCGCCCGGCGCGGAGGTGGGCGAGCGGCTTGCATATGCGTTTGGCGCGATCTCGGGCGGTGCGCTGGCCTACGCCTATCACGACCAGTTGGGTTCAACACGCGTCTGGCGCTGGTGGAACAAGGGCCTGGTCGGCAAAGACGATTTCGGGCCTTATGGCGAGAACATCACCGCCTGCACCGTACTGCCCCGGGACTACGCCCTGCACGTCAACGATCCCAATGCGTTGCTCTTCCATGCCGCCTACCGCGACTACGCCGCCGGTTGGGGTCGCTGGACCGCCCGCGACCCACTTGGCATGGCCGATGGGCCGAACGAGTATGCGTATGTGGGCGGGGGACCCGTTGGGCGTACTGATAGTCTTGGACTCAAATCAGATTGTAATGCCTGTGACGTGACTCTAAAATCGTGCCTGTCTGACAGCGAAAACCAATACAATGATGCTGTAGCTCAGGCAAATGTACATTTTGGTACATGTATGTTAGGTGGAACAACAGCTTGTGCTATTGGCTGTATAGGGCTTGGGCCCGGATATCCAGCTTGTATGGCCGTATGTTTGGCAGGGTCCGCTGCCCTTTGCGGGCTTGCTCGTGATAAAGAGATTCAGTATGCAGCAAATGCGAGATCTAACAGAGACAAAAACTGCTATCGAGACCGTCTAAACTGTAAATGCAAGGAGGAGTGCCCATGATGCAGCAAGAACCGACAAACGCCCGATCTTCTCACAGGGCATTGTGTCATGCAGTCTTATGGCATCCCCTATACAAAGAACAGATACGGCAGTTTGTAAGCGCGGCCGATGACACAACCTTGGTTGCAGTGACTTTGAATGTTATTTGGTATGCTTCTGGATATGGTTTAGCTATTGCTGGTTTGTACGGTTCTCTGCTGCTATATTGGCAGGGGTCTATTCAACCACTTTTTGCGATTATAGTTCTTCTGGTTCTGTTGGTGATTTTGGTCTCTTCCGCGCGAGGAATGGATAAGGTTCGAGAAGAACTTCGTAAGGTCATAGAGAAAAGGCGAGAAGAACCCCGGGAGACAGCGCCGCGCCAAGCAGGCAGGATTTAAGGAGTGCAAGTCTTCAGCAGCGCAGATATAACGAGTCCCACTGGCTCCAGTTGCCCCATATGACTCAGTTGTGGCGTGGTTTCCCGACCACGCCACGCTTCCGACCGCAGGTCTCCAACACGTGCGGTGTGGTTGCCTGGCGACGTTGCCAAGCGGATTGGGACCGCCAAAACCAGGTGACTGGCTATCCGCAAGTCAGCGCTTTTTCGCCGCTTTCTTCGTTTCCGGCGGCGCGGAAACGGGGTTCGTCGTATACGGAAACGCTATTGCCGGCCAGCGATACGACTGCACCAGGAAGTATATGCCCAGGGCGATCAGGAAGAAAGTGTAGAAGACACCCCGGCTCATGCCGAAACCCCCGGTACGGTACTTTTCTTCACTCTCCCGCAGCGCCTCCCCGGCCCGCCTGCGTACGGTGATGTCGCGGCAATAAGAAAGTAGGTGAGTTTCGCCATTGGACGACGTATGCATGGTCGCGTTGATGAGGATATCCACCCGCCTGCCGTCGTCATGCTGATAGGCGGTCTCGAGGTCCTTGACGAAGCCCCTTGCGCCGACAGGCGCATGCTCTTAAGGGTTCGTCGGGCAGCGTGGGCGCCGTGGTCGTCCAGAGAATTGCAGCCCAGATCGAGCTGGCAGTACAACAGGACGAAATGAGCCGCGCCGTTTCGTTGCTCACCGGAATCCGGGCGGAATATGAGAAGTTCAGGGTTTTCGTCAACGAAGCGGTCTGCTGAGAAATAAGGAATACGCCCATGAGAGTGCTGATTGGCGAGGATGACAAGACCTCCCGCCTGATGCTTGAGGCCGCGCTTCGCAGTTGGGGACATGACGTGGCGCCGGCATCTGACGGAGACGAGGCGTGGACCCTGTTGCAGACCAAAGATCGCCCCCCGCTTGCGATTCTGGACTGGATGATGCCGGGAATGGACGGCATCCAGATTTGCGGGAAACTTCGCGGGACGGAGGCCAAGAACCCCGTGTATGTCATTCTGCTCACCGCGCTGGGCCGGAAGGAGGATATTGTCGCGACGCATTTGCCGCTCTGCGAGTCCCAGCTAGGGCGCCGGTGCTTGTTGTGAAAACTCACATCACTCGCGCAACTGCACGTCAGCAGGGTCATCGGACTTTGTGATGCCAAACGTGCACATCCGCTGCGCAGGGTGAAAAAGATGATGCAGAACAAGGCCCGGCAGGCCGTCCGCGATGCGCGCTGAACGGACCGGGCGGGGACCGGGCAAACCGCATAAAATCCGATGTCCGCGCCCGGCGGCCCGCTCGCCGTTGCAAACAAAGGAAAAACTGGTGGATGGGGCGGGGCTCGAACCCGCGGCCACCGGATTAAAAGGACGTGTAACTAGAAAACAAGATGTAATAAGCATAAGGCATTGCGGATGCCGAAAGGAAGGACGAAAGGACCGGAGCAAAATCACCCCGATACGGTGAGTCTCAGAGACTGATATGCTGCAAGGAGATGGCCGCGCCGCCGGGCGTGTGTTGAATATGCGCCGACCGTACAGGACGGGGACCGGGCCAAATCTGGTGGATGGACCGGGCCGAATCCGATACTCTGGCCACGCTGCTACGGGCGTGCACCGGCTAATGGGCGACCGCTCCATCGGCTCGCACGCTTTGCCCGAAGACGACCCCTGGGCGTTTCGCTCGCGGGCGACTGGGACGACGGCGGGTGGACACACGGAGCCCCCGCAAGATGGCCGGTATTCCAGCTATCCTCATGCACCGAAGAGCAGTGCAGACAGCGCAGACACCCCAGTGTCTGGCAGGATGGGCGCGTGATGCCGCGGGGATGCATCAGTCAATGCACGGCCTCCGTGAATGGGTGGGATGGGTGAGGTGGTTTCTGCCCCGCCGTGAAACGCAAGTGTCGCTCCACCTCCAGTCCGGCGGCGGGTTCTTCTTTTGGCACAGAGGGTTGTTTTGCAGTTGGCGCGGGCTTTTCGACGGTGCATTGGCAGAGAGCCTTCAGGGCTTCCGCTTTGCGCACCGTGCAGTCATTGCATCCTCTGGCCGAGCTGGCACACCCAGAAAAGGCGACGTCTTCCATATATATACTTATAAATGGAACATGTCGCCTTTTTCCGTCTGTCTGCAGGCAGGACCAATGCGAGTTTTGCAGGGGGCAGGCGATTCTCGCCTTGCTGCAAGCGCAAGTTCCGCGGAAGCGCACCAAAAAAAAGGAGGCTTCTGCCCGTTCCGCATGGGCGCGGAGCGTTGTCGGGTGAGATGGGTTTCGCAGACCTTGGAAGTGGAAGCGGTTGCACATGGCCGGTGCGTTCGCGCAGCGCAGTGTGGGCCGGATGAACTCGATGCCGAAGGCGCCGACGGCAGCCGCCAGGGACAAGCGCGGCCAGGGAACCGGCGGCGGTTGTGTTCACTCCGTCCCCCGGTGGATACTGGAGGCCGCCCACGGAGAGTTCCCAGAATCCGACGCTGGCGGGATACAATTCTTCCTTCGGGGGTTCGACACTATCAAACGAAATGGCTGGTAGAATGAACGAAGAGACGGAGACACAACGCTGCACATCGTCCATTCCAGAGATGCGCAATGCCTGCGACGAGATTATTGCCTTCACCGATTCGCTGCTCAAGGGGGAGATAATAACCGAGGAGGAGAGAGTGGCATATGAGGAGCAGGTCCGCCGCATAGTCAACAACTACTACCGGAGTGCCGCCGGGCACGGTGGCAGAACGGGGAGGGCCCCTACCGACACAGTCAACTGCACGTACGCCATCATGAGCGGGCTGAACGTGGAGATCAACATGTCCCGCGAACAGCGCAGACGGCACAAGGCCGACATGTACACCGTCTTCGGCATGAGAATGCTCAGGGGGTACACCAAGGTGGAACTCTGCCTTCTTCCCATGCTCTTCCGCATGCTGGTGGTGGCGCGCTTGCGTGCAAAGGACTTTCTGGCGCTTACCGAGAGCGCATCCAGTGTGGCTGAGCATAATACCAGCGTCTTCCTCGATGCCCTCGCGGCCCTTGTCGCCGCCCGCCTGGTCGGAAAGTACGACAAGACCGACGAGATCCTCGGGCACTTTCCGGGAGAGATGGGCGCATTTTCTGCCGCTCTGAAGATCACCCTGCCCGAAGAAACCATCGTTGAAATGCGCATCTTGGTAGACAGAAGAGCTGCCGCAGCATCTGGGGCAGGGTCGGCCTCGTCACTGGTCAGACGTAATCCCCGCCGTCATAGTCCGGCCAAACGGAAGGGCCCGCAAAATGGGTAAAGGGGCAGGACAAACGCGCCGGCAGACGTATTCCATTGACACGATGCGCGATGCGTGTAAGAGGGTCATTGACTACGCCGATGGAATGCTCAAAGGGGAGATCCCTACCGAGGAGGAAGAAGCGGCCTGCGAGGATCAGATTCGCGTTGAAGTTTACAAGTATCACGGAATAACCGATGGGCAGGACGCCAGAACCATGATTGAGACTGCAAAGCAACGGCAGCAGCGCGGCGAGCGAAGGGACGTATTCAGCCATACGGTCAACTGGACGCTTGTCATCATGAACGGGGTGAACGCGGAGATTGGCATGTCCGACGAGCAGCGCAGGTTCCTCAAGGCCGCCCAGTTTGTTGCCACGGGCGAAAGGATTCATCAAGGGTTTTGCGAGACGGACATCTATGCGCTTCCGTTGTTCTTCCGCATGCTTGTGGCGGCGCGCTTGCGGGCTCGGCACTGTCTTGAATTCACCGAAGGTGCGCGCCGTGTGACCAAGCGTGCCCGCAGTGCCTTCCTCGATGCCATTGCGGCTTCCGGTGCGGCCCGTACTGTTGGAAAGTACAGCAAAGTGGACGATATCAATAAGCACTTTCCGGCAGAAGTGAAGCGGCTCGCCCACACCGTGGGAGTTGTCCTTTCCGAAGAGGACAAGGAGGCTATGCGCATCTCGAAGGCCAGAAAGGCCGGGCTATCCCACGGTATGCTGAAAAAGATCCGGGATGCAGTTTTATCTGATGCGGAAGAAATGAGAGCCAACGATGACAAGATAACTCTGACGGATATGGCCACGAGTATCAATAAGAAATATAACTCGCCAATAGAAATATCCAGCGAGGGCGGCAAGTTCGAGTATGTGAATGAGCGCATGGTTGAGCCCATCTATCGCCTGCTGCAGGAGCATGGGCTCGGCCGCCGCAAAGGTGGGAGTAACTAACCTTCCGGCCTGTGGGCCCACGCCTGAACGGAGCCTGATCCCACCCAAGACACCGTCCCACACCCCTTCAGATCGTTCAGCACGTAACGGCCCTGCACCGAGCAACACCCCTAAGATTCTACACCCCGAAAACGCCATGTTTTCGGGGTGACAGTCTTTTGACGGTTCTCGCCAGGGACTATCGGCCTATATACCATCACCCCATACCTCTGTGTCAAGCCCCCATTTTTCAAGAACACGTATGACTGTCGTGAACTGCATTCAAGAAGTGCATATTCACAGACACCCTACCTTCCCTACGATTACACAGTTGCGGGTTGGCTTGTGATGCCAACTCCGCACGACATGATGACAACGATATAAGGGAACCAAGTTATGAAAGCAAGAACGAAACCATCAACCATCGCCAACACAACGGGCCTGACGCTCACCGTGGCGGAGACCACAATCGAAATAGAGAGAGGCTATTTCGGGGATAAGGGGGCGACCATCTCCCAATGCTTCACGGGGCCACAGGGCATCCAGGTTACAAGATCACTCGACTACTACAACGCACAGGACCGAGCAGTGCTCAAGCTGGAAGCCCGAAAGCTGGGTATCCGCCTGTCGAATGTGGGGGATCTCCACCGTTTCGCGACCAAGTCCATCGGCCCCGTCATGATGACCGTTACCAATGGCCGTGCCGGTCGGAAGATGGTGGTCATGGAGAGCATCGAGGGCGCGCCGGCCCGCGCCGACTCGCTTTCCGTAACAGCCAAGGGTAGCCACGGGGTGACATTCGAGGACCAGCCGTTACCGTACTGGACGGTGCGCGCCTTCTACCTATACACCACCACGGTCACGTTCAGCTACAAAGGGGGGCTCCTTCAGGGGGCCACTATTTCACAAGCCTGGACGGACGGTGACACCGGGGAGAATGACTTCACACGAATCCTGCGGTGGAACAACGTTTCGGAAATGTGTCTACTTCGGCTTGAAACGGGGTTGCCGCTAGAGCACGCCACGGACCTCGTCGAGACGAACGACCAATACGCCAATTCGTCACTCGTGCTGTGTGTACAGGATGACAACGATGATCCCGTAATGGTCATTCTGGACCGGACCTTGAATGGTCTCGGCATTTTGGCCGACCACGACGGCAGCCCGGGTTACGAGCCCGATGAGGACCCCACCACCGATTAACCTGAAGCAGAGCAGCGCCAGGCGGGTGCGGTGAGATCAAAACGCCGGTGGGCCGAGCCCCCCTTGGGCTTTGCCCACCGGCAAGGAAAGAATGAAATGGAGACGATGATTCCCAATGACAACATTGTATGACGACAACAATCAAAACGAAGAGGCGGTGCCGGTGACGGCACCGTCCGATTCGACGGGTGCCGTGCAGGTAGAGATTCATGGCGCACATGCAGTACTTGGATGGGCAAGCCGAGCCGTTTGTTAACAGCACTGCGGCGATATGGATTCCCAAGAAGAGCCGTGCTCGCTGAGCGATAAGGTTGGAATTCAATAGGTCTCAAGCGATTGTCCAGATGAGTTTTATGGCGATGCGGGTGGCGGTTCGGCGGTTGTTGGGGAGTCGGAATAGCGAAGACTGGGTGAAGGAATGGAGCAGTCCTGCCCTTAACTATTTGGGTCTAAGCCATCTTTAGAAAACGTCAGTATTTGCACCGCTCCCACTATTAGCTTGTGGTGGACTACAAATCGAAAGTGATATGCTTTCCTCTCCGTATTGATTCCATGTGCTTTTAATCAGTTATATGCTAGCGTTGTTGCTTCAAAGGACGAGTGGCAAATGAACCGAGAACAACGAAAACGAACACTTCATGCGAGATGTGAAGACAGCGAGCCAGAGCCGTTTACCCTCTCTGAAGAGGTGTGGGGACAAGCTCTAGAGGAGATGGAACGATCAAGCGAGCGTCGATTTGAAACTGCGCGGTCCCCTGAGCTGATCGCGAGCATAAGCAAGACAACGAAGTCGTTCCAAACAGAACATGGATTAAGTGTTGCTGTAACTGGTAGCGTTGAAAAGATCCCAGACATACCTCGGAATAGCCTTTTTAAGTACAGCCGGCCGTACGGTGAAGGTGATCTTCCAGAGTGTTCACAGCGCATCAGTAACGGAGAAAAGATTACCGTAGCCTTAATCTGCGAAGATGGTTTGCTCGTCGGATATGGCATAGCGGTAACAAGAGAAGTGGGGTCTGAGATTGAGGTCATTGATGTGGACTGCTACTCCCGAAGAGAAGCTGATTTGAAGGGGACGGTTGAGGTCGGTGGAGAGGTCTTTCAGGTTGGAGTAGGGCACGTGATAGTAATTGCCTTGATGGAAGCCTGTCCCCGACCCGTAAAGGTTAACGCAACTACTCCGCATTCGAGATACGTATTCAAGTCGCTGGGGTTCGTTCATGACGATTATATAGACAACCCATGTATTCTGGTATTGAGGGGATGACGGAGAATCGGCTTCGGGGAATTGTCCAGATGGACGGGGCGGCGATGAGGGTGAAGATTCGACGGTTATTGGGGATGAAGATGGTGGCGAAGGCCGGTTAGACTGATGCACACTTTCATTGCCAAGGCATTGATGGGCGTCAAGAAGAAGGGCCAGGAATTACAGGCCCCAATCCCACCGTTCAAGGTTGCGATGTGGGTTCGCGCACCGCTCAAATGATTCTCGAAACCTACCTTCATACGCTCGTCAACGATAACATTGATTTCAAAATTTGCGGTTAATCCCCCCCTGGCTCTCACATTCGCCTTCTCTTGTCGGAAGAGTTCGGTGTTGTAAGACGTTGGGGAATCCAGTTCCTCACGGACGGCGCTGAACTCGGCATAATCGATTCCAAAATCGAGTGCAAACTGAACGTGTAGAAATGACTGCGTAGTCCGAGCCATCCCGCCCGGTGATTCCGACTGATCGCTCAATGACTGTCTGCGAGGACACATGGGTGCACAACGTTGAAACGAAGCGGTCAAGGAAAGATAATCAGAGCATAAGAGGAATGCGCATAATTGCGTGTTTGGGGACAAGCGGGGACTAAGTCATTATGGCCGTTGATGTCGTAAATGAGATTCTTGGTCTGAAAAAAGTGGATCGCACACCAAGGGCACGCCTTCTCTTGGAGATGGCGGGCAATTGCATTCCCAAGTGCAACTTGGGTACGAGGGTAACGATTATGACAGGAACTAGCGGGCCGTGTGCCTTAGCACTTACGAGGCCTGGAGGCCAAACTTTGCATTGGGTTGGTGTAGTTCATGAGGCACGGGAACCAAGGGAGCGATGACATTCATGCAAAAAGCGAAGGATGCTACGACCGGGGGACGGACTGAGCTGAGTATCACCAGACGCTGGCCCGAACTGTACTTTGGCCCGCTTTTTCTGCTGGCTCTATTGGCAGCCCGGTACAGTTTAGCGCATGGCCAGGGCGGAGAATTGTTCTGGCAGGCTGGCCTCTACATTTCTATTGTTCTTGCCATCTTCATTTCGTTGACCTATGCTCTGCATGAAGGAAGGCTGCGCTTTCGGGTAACAGGGGACGGATGGAGCGTGGCATGCAATAACGCCATCCTGCTGCGCGAAATCACGGCAGATTCCATTGTCACGGGTGAGTTGGTGAGGTTTGCCGTTCCTGTCCACAGGTTTCAGACGCATTCCGGCGTGCTGCTCGTGCGCGGTCGATTGTCCAATATGGTTAAACTGGCGGAGGCGCTTTGTTGTGCCGATGAGTTGGATAGGGCAGTAAGAAAGGTTCATCCGCGAATTCCGGGAAACGCCTCCCGGATTCTTAAGAAGAAATACTCGTCATCACGGAATCCATAGGCCATTCGCTTGATGACCTTTATCTTGTTGTTGATGCCCTCGATGACACTGGTGTTCAGGGGGTA
>CAIJOU010000690.1 GCA_903822375.1 Candidatus Hydrogenedentota bacterium | reverse complement strand
GCCCACAGCCAAACCGCTGCCCGAAAACGCCATACGTCGTTCGCCGGACGCTTACCATCGTTCCACATGAAAGTGCCTCCATCTGCCACACGAGTACGGAATCGGGACGCATTCACGGGAGAATTTAACCAGATGCACGGAAAGTTCCGGTAAAGGAATAGTAAAGATTTGGTAAACATCTCAACCCATTCGGCGTACAAGGTGGCTGGATAACCCTTGTCGACATGCAATTGCGCGCATGATGTGAGTTTCACAACCTACCGACGACCTGGGTGGGACTCACAGAGCTGCCGATGTATCGCGGCATCCGCCCAGCATCCCCACACCACCGCACCAGCCCTGTCCAAGCCACCGCCCCCGGCGGTCACTGTCATCCAGCGGCGGGACATCCATCAAAGGCGGGAGTCCGACGCGTTTGGCAAGGGGCGTCGACTGCCATCACTCAGCGGGGCGGCGAAAACGGGCAAAATGCAAACCCTCGAATACCAAGCGGTTACAGTTCGACCAAATATTTCGACCTTACGGCATTGGCTTCAAAGACCCGTCGGTAAAGCGGCAAGACAGCCAAGCACTAAGGTCCGGACCTCACGAGGCGGAACCCGATGCCGTCGTCCATGCTGTCCTGGGCGCCGCCGTGGCGCATGGCCGACCGGCAGAAGAATTCGCTGAAGTGCCAGCAACCGCCGCGAAGCACGCGGTACGAGCCCCGAGGACTATCGACCCATGCCTGGCCGCCCGTCGGGGCACCTGTATAGCTGTAGTGCCAGTCATCCTCGCACCACTCCCACACATTGCCGCTCATGTCGTACAAACCAAAGACATTCAAACCACGGACATTCGGGCTCTTCTGGCCCACCACGTGCGCGTACGGCTCGCTTTCGCAATTGCCGCTCCACCAGGCGTGAAGTCCAATATCCATGTAGCCGGGGTCGTCGCCCCAGTAGAAGCGGGTCGGCGGAACATGGTCGCCCCCACGGCAGGCATATTCCCACTGCGCCTCTGAAGGCAGGCGGAAGGTCGTCTGCTTGGTATAAGTGTTCAACGCCGTCAGAAACGCCTGCGCGTCATCCCACGACACATACACCGCCGGACTGTCCAAGTCGCCAAGCACATTGTACCGAGTCCAGGGCGTCGTTCCCATCACGGCCGCCCACTGCCGCTTGGTCAACTCATACTTGGCCATCCAGTACCCGCCCACGGTCACCTCATGCTGCGGGTCCTCCTGCGGGGAACTGTCCTGCTCGCCCAGGTATCGGCCCATCATGAACTTCCCACCGGGAACCCACATCATCACCAACTGGACGTCTCCGGGCAGTATCCATGTCTCGGGAAACAGGAGCAGCATGCTTTCCCACAGGGTAAAATACGCGGGCGGGTCCGTGTAGTTGGGGATCTGGCTGACATAGGGGTCGGTGCGGACTCGCATGGCATTGTAGCTGTTGCTCAACAGTCGGTCTCCGAAGGCAAATCGTTGAAGAAGTTCACTCGCGGAATCGCACACAAAGTTGTTCGTGACAGCCTCGCTGTAGCCCAAATAGGCACCGGCACCCTGGCGGAGGAACACGCTTGCCAGTGCCTTGTTTCTTGCGGAGAAACAGGCTCCCATCAGGACGAGCGACTTGGGGAACTTTCCCGAGTAGTGTTCAAAAAAAGCAGGCTCGACGCCCAGTGTGTGCATATTCTTGCGCCCCTGAAGCACCATGGAGAGTCGCCCTCGATTGATATCATCTTCATACTGGGGTTTGCTCATGACCGCTTTGCCCTTTTCCACCACCCATGCCGGGTCACCCGAGTCGAACGAGAAAAAGTCCCGGCCGCCGGGTTTCGGATAGTCACTGTGACCGCCACTCCCATGCGTGTCAATCATAATGAAGCCATATTTTTCAAGCCCCTTGAGCCGCTCCACACTGGGGTAGGGAAGGGCGTGGGTGGCCGGGGGATAATCTCTTTCAAGGGTGATCTCGAGGCCTGCATCCTTGGGGTAGATGAACAATCCGCCCTTGTCTTCGCCGAACTGGTCTGTATGGGGGCAAAACGCAAGCGCTTTCGCGTTTCCGATGTTCACCTGGGGCAGTTGCGTCTTGTTGATCTTGGCGCCGGTTCGGCTTTCGTACAGTTGGTATGGGGTCGAAACGGGTCTGCTGTCCGCAGGGGCGGGGACGGGCGCAGCAGCAGCAGCAGCCGGGGCCTGGGCTGCTTTCGCCTCGGGGACGCCGAACACGGAAACGGGGTCGAGATACGCGTTGGTGATAATTCCGTCCTTGTAGCCCGTTCTGACGCCCAGCCCGTCGCTGGTCAGGGCGCAGTATTCCACATCCGGCCGGGCTTTGAGTTCAGCGGCGATCTTTTTCGCCTCGGCGGCCAGCGCCGGAATGCCGCTGGCATAGGCCTGCTCCATGCGGCTCCCGTGGTCCGACAGGGTGGCGTTAAGTTCGGTGATGCGCTCCTGGCTGAAATGGCCGGTGACCAGAATGTTGAACGCCTCGGACGTGGCGGTGCCGCCGCCGGCGATGCCCGTGCGGGCGCGCAGTTCAACATTGCCCCCGGCGGCCTCGGTGAGCGTGAACTTGCAGGCGTAGATGCCGTCGTCGGCGGTCTCGTCGCCGTGCTCGGCGCTGCCGTCGTCGGCAAAGGTCCCCAGTTCGGTTTCGACGCCGCCGTCGATGCGGATAAGTTGGGTGTTGGCGGGGGCGGTTTTCGCGTCGGTCAGCGCGAGCAGGGCGGTCAACTCTCGGGCCTCATTGAGATAGACCACGTCGGGCGAGACCGAAAGCGGGCCGCCAAACTGGTAGTTGGGCGTGTACGTGACATTGACTTCAACTTTTCCGGGCGGGTCCGTCACGGTCAGCGTGACGGCGTTGTCGCCGGCCGACAGCGGGAGCGACGCGGCCCAAGTGCCCTCGGGCGCCACGGGGGCCTGGCCGTTTTGCTGGCCGCCCGGGTTGGACACCTGCCAGTTAAGCGTTGCCGGCATGGCGCTGGCATCAGGCACAAGCAGCCGGCCCGCCAGCGGCAGCGGGGCGCTCGAACAGGAATAGCTTGATCCCAGGAAGCTGTCGATGATGATGGCGCTGTTCGGGACCGCCTGAGTCTCGCCCTCTGTGGCTTCCCCCTCGCCCTCCGCAACCACCTCGCCCTCAGCGGATTCCCCCTCGCCTTCGGCAGTGACTTCGCCTTCCCCTTCCCCCTCGGCAGTCACCTCGCCTTCGACAACTTCGCCCTCCACCGTCTCGCCCTCGCCCTCACTTTGTGCCATGAACACAGCCGCAACCGATTTGTCCGCGTCCATGATGACCGTCACGGAATTGCCGCTGCCGGAGGCGTTCCCCTCCCAGCGGCCGAAGGTGAAGCCCGCAGTGGCGATGGCCGTGACCGACACGGAGGTCCCCTTGTCGTGCGTGTACGTTCCCGGCGCGGGGTCGGTGGCGCCGCCACCGTTGGCGGTGATTGTCAGCGAGTACTGCGCGGGGGTGCAGCCAAAGAGACACCCAAGCGTCAGTGCGCCGAGGGCAATGCATATAAAGAATGAAGAACGTTTCATTGCGGCAACTCCTGTTTGGTCTTAATCAAGGCCGAGGCGCCTCTAACAACATGACACTGACAGATGCCCGATTGCGCCTGATGAGGGAACCCGCATGGCGACCGGGCGTTTCATTCTTGGACTCCCGCCGCCCGCGTAAAGAGTAACAAGTTCGAAGTTCATAAAGAAACACTCCTTCAGGAAGCGGGCGTTTCTCAAATTCATGGTAATGGTCCCAAACGCACGGAGTCGAGAAAGAAGGCCTCGCAAAGCGTGCCATTGCGTTCCTCGCCCCGAAACGTTAGGCGCAAGGTCTTTTTCTTGTCCAGGTCTGTGCCGAACGTGGGGTCGAGGGGAAGAGAGAACTCACCCCATGTAGGTTCAATTGCTGCAGGCTGGGGAATGTCACATTCACAAGTACAATCGCCAAAAAGGAGGGGAGAGGGGAGAAAATACTTCTCAGCAGACTCACTCTTGCCCATATATTCGTTGCCATAGAGTTGCACCTCCAGATTCGAGTCCGGATTGGCAACGTCTTCGACCCGCACCACCAGCCCGCCCCACACCCAAGGGCGCGGATTGCAGCATATGCCGGTCCATTGAAAATAGCGGCGTTTCCTAAGAAACAGGCCGTTCATATGGGGGCTGTAGACAAACTCCTGGCTGATGCTCGAACCGGGCTTCAGCAATGCCATCCCTTTGCCTTCCAGGGGAAATTCTACCGTGCCAAACACGCCGATTCGCCGCGCATCGCCGGCGACCTGCCAGGCCTGACCTAGACTGGAATTCTCAAACCCACCGTCCACTATGGGAGGGGGCAGCGACAGGGCGCTGTCGCCGAACATGCGGTATTCTGCCCGCTCCGCCCGATTGGTGCTTCCATAAGGGTTAAGCGGCCCGGGATAAGGGTCAAACTGCCCGGACACAAATGCATCTGCAAGCGTGTTGTCCGATGACGCCAGCAACGTGTCCAGCAGCTTGTTGTCCATATCTGCGCAGAATTGGCCCGCCGGCTTCGAGTAGCCGAGATAGGCCCCGGCACCACGGTCAAAGAATGCCTGCGCCATGCTTGAATTATAGGCGCTGTAACAGGCATTGGCCAGCACGAGTGACTTCGGGAACCAGCCCGAATTGCGCCGGATGAACTTTGGGGTAATGCCATAATCGCCGCCAAGGTCCACCAGTTCACCCGTCTTCAATTCATCCTC
>CAIJOU010000689.1 GCA_903822375.1 Candidatus Hydrogenedentota bacterium | reverse complement strand
CCGCCAAATGGGCGGCGACGGCGGCGACGGCATCGGCCGTTATCTCGGAGGAATAGCGCAGGAAATCCACGGAGGGCTGGGCGCCCGGCAGCGCAAAAAAGACCTGGCCCAAGTTTCCCGTGTCCGAGCGCTGCGGAATATCCACATTACCCGCCTTCAGTTCGGGCATTTTCCAGGACTGCCGCAAGGCCTCCTCAGACTGATAGTGACGAATAAGCCAGTCCCGAAATCCCTGCCGGTTTATCTCAGAACGGTCATATTCTGTCGGCTGAAGCCACAGGTCGTCGACAAGCCCCCTGAGCACATACCCGGAGATTCTTCTGCTGACCTCGCCGCCCTCAACCGATTCCATCAGCTTTGTAAGTGCCCCGCGCGCGTCCTCAAGCCATTGCTGTGACGAGGCGCTCGGGAATGGCTGCGGCGTGCCGTTGACAACCATCAGTTCGGCGGGATGCGCCTGGCGCCATGTCTCGTCCGGATTGAGACTGACCTGGACAAAAAAGGTCGCCCTGGGGTCGGCCGCGATGTAGCGCTTCAGCACGGCCATCGGGTCGGGCGGAGCAGCACTGTCCGTCCATGTCAGTGCAACCGGCACGATGTACTGGTGGATGTTCGCCTCCCTGGCCATGGCCACCTCATCAAGCACTGTTTTCCAGGCATCCTCATTCTGCGGATAGGCATAGAAATAGACAGGGGGGGCTGTCGGGTCGGCGGTTGGGGTCGGTGCCTGGGGCGCGGGCTTGCCGGGTGACACCGCAACCTGCTCCTCGGTCGATTTGGGCAGCGCAGGCGTCTCGTCCGGAATGGAATATCTGCCCATCCACACGCCACCCGCGCCCGCAACGGCCATCAGGACGAGCAGGATGAGGATGCGCAGATAGAATGCGGAATTGTCAGACTTGCCGGTTTCGGACATAGCGGGCCAGATACCTCAGGCACTCCGCCCTGTCGCCAAAGGGGGAAATGGCCGAAATTGCCTCTTCGATCAGGGCGTCAACGCGGGAGCGCGCGCCCTCTGCACCGAGCAGCCGCACGAATGTGCATTTGCCCGCATCTTCGTTCGGGTCGGCAGTGTCTATCAGGTCATCCGTGATTTGAAACGCCATGCCCACCGGGGCGGCATAGGCGGCAAGCCGTTGCTCGGTGTCATTGTCGGAACCGATCAGCACCGCGGGCAGACGTATGGCCGCCACAAAAAGCGCTCCCGCCTTTTGCGCATGCACACGCATGACCGTGTCCAGCGACGCATCTTTTCCCGTCATCTGGAGGTCAAGTTCCTGGCCGCCGACAAGCCCGCGCGTGCCCAGAGCCTCATCCAGCAGCGCCACGGCGGCGGCCGCGTTCTCCGGACTGCCCAGCGTGCAGGCATTGCGCGCTACCATGCGGAAGGACTCACTGAGCAAAGCAACGGCCGCCAGAATTGCCGTGGACTCGCCATACTCTTTGTGGGTGCAGGGACGGCCGCGGCGCATGGCTGCGTTGTCCATGCAGGGAAGGTCGTCGAGGATCAGGGATGTTGTGTGGGCGAGTTCCACGGCGCAGGCGGCTTCATAGAACGATTCGGGACGACGGCCCAGGGTCTCCGCCGCGGCCAGCAGCGCCATGGGACGCAGTCGTTTCCCGCCGCTGAACACCGCGTACCGCATCGCCGCATGCACCTGTTCGGGCGGCGTGGTCACGGAAGGCAGGCGCGCCTCCAGTGCGTCTTCCACAAGGCAAATGCGCTTTCGAAAGATATCAGGCACATCAACAGCCATCAGAGGTGTTTCCAGGGGCGTCCGAATCCTCCTGTTCCAGAAGGACCCATCCGCCATATTCGGTCAAAGCACCCGTTTCCTCGGG
>CAIJOU010000688.1 GCA_903822375.1 Candidatus Hydrogenedentota bacterium | reverse complement strand
GTACCAGCGGCGGCATTACGGCCGGGCCGGGGGCGGGTTCGGCGGTGTCGAGGTAATGCACCAGCAGGGCGCAGCGGTCGGCGTCGATCAGGTGGTCGTCGCCCTTGTCGTAGCGCACACGGCCCTGCGCGTCCATGGTGCAGGTGTGTGAGGCATATTCGCTTTCGCGGTCGGGCAGCGCGGGAAAGACAAGCGTCCGCTCGGCCATGCGGGTGCGCAGCAGGTCGGTCATGAACTCCTTGGCGCGGCGGCGCGCGGGGCTGCCGTCGGGCAGGATGCCCGCGTCGATCACCGAACCGAACTCGAAAGCGTGCACTTTCGCGCACCATTCGGGACCGCGGGTCATGAGCCGGTGGGTGACGGCGCGGCCGTTGTTCCCCGCGTCGATGCCGACGGCGGCGAAGCCCCACGCGCGGTCGAGCGCGACGATGATGTCCTCTTGCCGGGCGTAGTTGACGCCTTCCAGGCGCACGCGCAGCAGGTTGACCAAGTGGGGCGGCGCATCGCGGTAGACGACGAACTCGGAGGGATCGCGGGCGTAGCCAAGGTCGCAGCCCAGGTAGTACCGGCCGGGCTGGTCGGGCGACGGCGGATCGAAGTCGTCGTCGCCGTGCAGCACGACCGACGCCGAGGGCAGGCCGGGGTCGATGCAGGCCAGATAGTCGTCGAGGGAGAACACCGCACGGGCGGGCTCGCCGTGCAGGCCCAGCACGCGGTGGATGTAGCCGGGCGAGTCTTTGCCGCCATAGAGCCGGGCCAGTTCAGCGTCCTTCTCCGGGGTGTACCCGGGATGGATGGTCGAGGGCCAGTTGAACTGGACCGCCGTGCGGTCTTGGGTCATGCGGTGGAACGTGTTGCGCAGGCCGTTGGGCACGCCGTAGACCCAGCGGCGCCCGCCCGCATTGAGCGCCTGAAGCAGTTCGGCCCAGGAGGTCTCGGTGAGTTCCTGCGCCTCGTCGATAATCTGCCAGTCCACGTGCATGCCCTGGAAATTGACGCCGCGCGGTCCCGCGATGCGGCCCCACAGCGTAAAGCCGTTGGAGAAGCGGAAGTGCCAGGACGGGGTGCGCCGCATTTCGACCATGGACGCGGCCAGCATGGGAATGGACTCGATGCGGCGGCAAATCCGGTGCATGAGCGGGTAGAGGTGGTTCTCGCACTGGACGCCGATCAGCATTTCCCTTCCGGGGCAGGCGGTGGCGGCCCAGCAGGCGGTGATTTCGATTTCGGTGGTTTTGCCGACGTCGCGGCCGTCGCAGTGAACCTTGCGCCGGGCGCGCGATTCGAGCGAGTCGCGCTGGTAGTCGCGCACCTGCCAGGCCGCGCCGCCCGGTGCGGCAAAGTGCTGGCGGGTGAACTCCTCGCGGCTGGCAAGGGCCAGCCAGTAGTCGTGGGATGCGGGGTCGAAGTTGCGGTCACAAAGACGGCGGTGGAGACGATGGATATTCATAGCGGTGCCTCCTGGAGGATGGGCGTGCGGAAAGACACAATCAAAGTCGGATTTATGAGGGGCGGGATATTGAACCACAGAGGTCACAGAGGTACACAGAGGAGAGACGGGCGGATGTGTCAACCTGGAAACGCAGTGGAGACCTGCATCTCTCTCCAAGGCGAGCGACGGCAGGGAAGTGAAGGACCCAAAGGACTCTGGCAACCCCAAGCCCAATGACGAGGACGGAAATCGTCCTTTCCATCCGTTAGGTCCTTTTCATCCTCCCTCTTGAGGGCAACGGCCGGAATGTCAACTGCATTGTTTTGGGCCAAAGGTGAAGCCGCAAAATGAAACCGGCAGAACAGTCCTTGACAACCAAGGCAAATCGACCATGCAAGATGCGGCAGCAGCCCCCTCTGTGTTCCTCAGTGCCCTCTGTGGTTCAAGTTCCCACGGCAAAAAGAGCGATGGAATCTTCCAAGATAATTGGCGATTCTTGTGACCGTTATCCCCAGAAACAGCATGAAACTTGAGAATCTGCGGTCGAGGGCTATGCCCGGCCGAAACGGGCGCGCAGATTGCGCCAACCGCGCATGAGCAGCATCAGGCAGAGTGCCGGGATCATTTGGGCAACCAGACCTTGACGGCAAGGTTCTGGCGGCCCCACTGAAGGGCTTGCTTGTGCTTATTGAAATAGATGTCTATTCTCGAAGGTCCTTTGATGGCTTTTCCACGGTCTTCCACCCGGCCATACCCATAGCCGGGCACATACATTACCGTTCCGAACGGATATTGTGACGTGTCCGCCGCGATGG
>CAIJOU010000687.1 GCA_903822375.1 Candidatus Hydrogenedentota bacterium | reverse complement strand
TAAGGATGACGAGGTGAAAGCGAACATCCTTGCAGCGGAAGTAATGAAGGCTAACGGTGTCGCGGTGGATGACCTGTACAGTTCCGTACTGCCGAAGTTGAAGCAGCTGCAGCGGCCGAAGAACGTTCACTTCACCGACGAAGGCTATGCCTTCCTGGCAAAACAGGTCTCGGACAGTATCCTCGATGCGCTCAAGTCCGCACCGAAGGCAAAGGACAAGTAGCGTTGGCGCGAAAGTGACAACCCTTGTGTCGGGATATGCGGAATCCCAACTGTCTTGGTGAAGGTGAGAGAGGAGAAACAAGATGTCCGAGAGGCCGAGGCTCAAGGTGACGCGTCTTGGAAGGAAGAAAGGCGTGGATATTGTCTGTGCGAGAACCTCCAAATCGCCCAATCTGACAATGCTGGGTGGGTTAATAGTTCCACCGGATGCGGTGGTTGTTGTTCGCATGCTGCGATATCGAAGGATCTTTCGCACCGTAATATTTGCGGTTGCCGAAGGCGGGACAGCAGCAGAACTTAAGGCGGGTGAGGAATACACGTACGTGAGCGCTCATGAGTTGCGGTCAGTGGAAACGGTGTTGTCGCCGGCGCTTGCCTGGCGAGAGACTGTGTTCCAGCCTGCAGACGGCGTGGAAATGTCTTGGGGAGAATACCGTACGATGCGGCGCGTTACGGAGAACCTTAACTTAGAAGCGCTTCCACTGGAAGCAAAGATTGTTAAAGGCGCCTGGGACCACGAGCACTGTGTCATCTGCAACACGTGCATCTGCGATATACATGGACCTGAAGCGGCGGTCTCCAACAAGAACGACTGGGTTTGCAAGAAGTGCTACGCGGAGTATGTGGTTTCAAAGAACATAGACTTTCATTACTGGCCTGAAGAATCCGATGAAGAAGACCCGGCTTGAGCTACTCCTGCCTGCATGTATATTCCAAATCGTCCAGATAGATCCGCTGGCCGTTGCCGTCTATCCATGGGGTTACAAAGCCGAAACGGTTGAACTGCGTGCCGACGGTCTGGCACTCACAAGGGACGGGCATTTCGGCGCGTTTGTCGTCGAGGGTGACGGTAATCTTCCCCGGATTGCCGGGCAGGTATTCCAGCGTCCACGCGTGTACAGCGTTGTCGGGATAGATGTGCGGGGGATTGTCCGGATAGCCGGAACACTGCTCGCCATCGTGAACCCGGTAACTCGGGTACACATAGAACCCTTCACTCGAAGGCCCTTCAATACAAATGCCCAAGTAGTCCACAGGCAGCGCGGAAGACTGGGAATCGGTTACACGCAAGCTGTTCTCGGAATGGTAAAAGCCGAACAGCGTGGTGCTGTCGCTGACGGCGCGCCGGAGCGTGATCTTGCCGGAGGCATGCAGCGGCTTGTCCATCGTCAGCATGTCGAGCCGGTCGCCATAGCAGGCCAGTGTGTTCGCATAGCGGCAGTCGCCCCGAAAGAAGAGCCCGCCAATCTCGCCGGGTGTTTTTCCGCCGCAGAAATCGGTGGGGCTGTATCCAAAATTGAACCGGGGACGGACCTCCTCGCTGTCATAGGTGGTCCGGTTGCGGCGGCCTTCCCAGCCCGGGTCGGTCGCAAAAGATTCGGCTTTTCCGCTAATCACCACATTGTCGACCCAGATCTCGCCGGAACCGTCGACACTCTTGACCACGTTGAGCAGGCCGAAGCGGTCAAAGGTGGCGCCGTCAATCCTGTGGCCCGGTGATAGATTGCAGACAGTTGCAACATCGTCGAAGGTGGCGCTGATGCAACCGCCGCCATTGTTGCCCTTGGGGTCATACTCGATGTGCCAGGTGTGCACGCCCTTGCCGGGGATTTCGATTGGATAAACCCGGTCTGCCACGGTATCCACGCGGCCGATTACGGAGGCACCCGCCCGCCATTGGCTGGTCTCATATTCTATGTGCGTGTGAAAGAACTCTCCCCTGCCGTTGATGCGGAAGACAATGGTATTGGGCGTGCGCCATTCGTTGACCGAATCATGGTTGAAGAAGCCGAGCAACGTGTTGCCACCGCCCTTGCCAACGATTACCGTGCCCGACGCCGAGAAACTGTTCTCATAAGTCAGCGGCGGAATGGGCTTGGCATAGTAGGCAGGCACGCCGTCGGAAGTGATGCTCCCTCCCACTTCGCCGGGGCCGTTTTCGAAGTGGTCCGCGGCGCTGTAACCAAAGTCCTGCACCACCTTACGCAACGAGTTTTCCATAGGGCGGTTGTTGTGGCCTTCCCAGCCCGGATCGCGGTCAAAGTTCTCACTGCGCTGTTCAGCAACACAAGCCGTTGCCAATACAATGGCAGTCATCCAAGCAACCGTGCTCTTAAGAAGTGTGCCCTGCATGACAGTTGAATCCCGTTGACCGGAGTCTCACGGGGATTGAACCACATGGGACGCAAGAAACACAAAGAAGCCTGTGTGAAAGAAGCCAGAACAAGAACACGAAGCAGACAGGGATTTCTGCCCACACTCTCAAAAAGTCCGCCTATGGTCGGAATGAGACGCTAACAGCGGCCATTTCCGGAATTGACAATTGGTGGGCCGCCTCCTATCATTGCTCTTAACGGGGCGGGAGTCCCGGATGGCGCGCCATTTCTCAGGAAAGGAGAAGACCATGAAGGACCCTGTGACCATTTCTCGGAGAACGATGCTGGCGGCAAGCGCGGCAGCGCTGGGAGCGCCGGCAATCCTGGCGGGGGCCGCCCCCACGGGCGACCCGGTCCGTGTGGGGCATATCGGCGCGGGCACGCGCGGATGGGACCTCATCAAGTACAACGGCAGTGTCGAGACCGCCAAGGTGGTCGCCGTGTGCGACGTGTACAAACCCCACCTTGAACGCGGCATCCAGGCGGGCCACAACCCTGACGCGAAGCGCTACACCAATTACAAGGACCTGCTGGCCGACCCCAAGGTCGAGGCCGTCGTCATCGCCGCACCGGACCACTGGCATGAGCAGATGGCGATTGACGCGTCCAACGCCGGCAAGGCGGTCTACTGCGAGAAGGGCATGACCACCTCCGTTCAGGCCGCCAAACACATGCGCGAGGTCATCAAGAAGAACAAGACGGTCTTCCAGCTGGGCCACCAGGGGCGCCAGTATCCCTCCACCGAAGCGGCGCGCAAGCTGATCCAAGACGGTGAAATCGGCCCGCTGACGATGATCCACATCGGCCGCTATTTCAACGGCACCAAAGAGCACGCGCCCTGGCGCTGGTACGGGTACTATTCGCAGTGGGACCGGCCCGATCCGGCGCAGGTCATCAAGGACCTCGACTGGGAGGCATGGCTCGGTTCGGCGCCCAAGATCGATTTCAACGAGAAGCATTTCTGGCACTGGCGCTGCTACTGGCCCTACGGCACCGGCCAGGCCGGCGACCTGCTTTCGCACGAAATGGACCACGTGCAGACGGTGCTCGGCTGGGGCATCCCCGACTCCTGCTCCTGCACGGGATTCAACGCGTTCTATGACGACGGCCGCGAGACGCCCGACACCTGGCTTGCCAGCTACGTGTTCGAAAAGAAGAACTGCTCGCTGACCTTCGAGGGTTGCATGAACTCCGGCCGCGAGCAGGTGCCCGAGTACATCGGCAAGAATGGCCGCATCATCTTCAACGGCATCGGACAGGATGCGAACCATTTCGTCCAGTACCCGGACGGCGCGGCCTTTGCGCACATGGCGCGGCCGGCCAAGCCCAAGTTTACTTTTGACCCGTCGAAAGGCCCGCAGTGGCCGACGCACATGAACAACTTCTTCAACTGCGTGCGCACGGGCGAACGCTGCTGGTGCAACGAGGACGAGGCATTCATCGAGGTCGTCACGCTGCTCATGAGCGTGCAGTCCTACCACAGCAAGCGCCAGGTGCGCTGGGACCCGGCGGCCGAAGAGATTGTGTGAGCCGTTAATGCTTGAAGAACACTGCCACCCGCAGGGACAGGATTAAGCGCGGTCCCTGCGGGTGTTGGGTTTTTCGCACTGGTCGGTGATGAATCGAACCACAAAGAGCGCAAAGAGCGCAAAGAAACCGCCGATGCGTAGAGGAGAAGCGAATATGTGCCTCCGACTGACCCGGGCCTGTCTCGTTATTGCCATGAGCCTGCTGGCCGCAACGTGCAGTTGGGGTGCGGACCAGTCCGCACTGTCCATCATTCCCTGGCCATCGCAGGTGACGCCTGGCACGGGCCGCTTCTTGATAGATGCGAAGACACCCATTATGGCTGACAAAGCCTCGGAGTCCTGCGCCCGGTATCTTGCCGAAACACTCCAGACCGCCACGGGCCTTACGCTTTCAGCAAGTGTCTGCAAAGAGGGCGAGAATCCGGTCGGAGCGATTACTTTCCGCGTTGACCCGACGCTGGAACGACTGGGTGGCGAGGGCTACGCGCTTGATGTGGCGGCGGGGGGCGTGGGCATACGCGCCTTTAAGCCGGCCGGGTTGCTCTATGCCTGTCAGACACTGCTGCAACTGTTGCCGGTGGAGGTGTTCAGCCGGAGCAAAGTTGAAGGTGTTGTCTGGGAAGTGCCCTGTGTAACGATTGAAGACGTGCCCCGCTTCGCGTGGCGCGGTCTCATGCTTGACCCGGCCCGTTACTTCCTCACCAAAGACTACATCAAGCGGTACATTGATCTGCTCGCTCTGCACAAGATGAACCGGCTCCATCTGCACCTGACCGACTCCGAGGCATGGACCCTGCAAATCAAGGCCTATCCCGAACTGACCAACATGGACAAGTGGCCCTGCAAGACGCCCGAACGGACACGGGGTGTTTACACCCGTGAGGATATCGGGGAAATCGTGCGGTATGCGGAGTCGCGGAATGTGACCGTCATTCCGGAGATAGAGCTTCCGGCGCACGCGGCGGTGGTGCTGGCCGCCTATCCGGAGTTGATGTGCCCCACCAATCCGCTGCGCACGGGCACCCGCGCATGGGACGGAAAATGCTATGAGTGGGCGGAATACTGCCCGGCGGCCCAAAGCACCTACACGTTCATTGAGACCGTTCTTGCCGAAGTCATGGAAATGTTTCCCTCGCCCTATATCCATTTGGGCGGCGACGAGTACTTCGGATTCGCCTGGAAACAGTGCCCCGACTGCCAGAAGCAGGCGCAGGCCGCCCGCGACGCGGGCGAGGACAGCGACGAACTCAAGGCGCTCTTCAAAGACTGTCTCGGAGACCATGACAAATACCTGCTCTACCGCCGCCTGATACGGCGCGTGTGTGATTTCGTTGTTTCCAAGGGGCGCCAGCCGGTGCTTTGGGACGATTTGTCGTGGCGCGGCAACTATCCCGCCGGAGTCGTGGTCAACCAATGGCACTACAAGGGCGGCATGGACTATTTCCAGAACGTCTTTACACCTGCCGACCCCGCCGCCGAGGCGGCGGCCACGGGACATGATGTCATCGCTTCTCCCTTCAGCCATCTTTACTTTGACCTGGGTGACCCGCGCGACACGAAGCTCGTCTACAACTATGCACCCGTGCCGGAGGGTCTGCCGGACGAACAGGCCCGCCATATCCTCGGCCCCAGCGCGCCCGCATGGAACCAGCCGCAAGACCGGGCCGACGAAATGATCTTTCCCCGGCTGCTGGCCCTGTCGGAAGTCGGCTGGACCGCAACGAACAGCCGCAACTGGGATGCGTTCGTCGCGCGCAACAAGACGCATTACAAACGGCTTCATATGCTGGGCGTCAAATTCCCCCGCGATTGGGCGCTTGGTGGACCGGGCACGCGCATCGGTGGATGGAAACCGGCCGACCTGACGGCGGACGCGGTCACGCTGGAATGGGATGCGTCCGAATGCATCAAGGAACCTGGAACGCGCGAGGTCGCCCTGATCTACCAGAAAGGGGAGCACGGTGTGGCGATAGCATGGGTGGCCCTGCTGCAGGACGGACAGGAAGTCGCGCGCGACAC
>CAIJOU010000686.1 GCA_903822375.1 Candidatus Hydrogenedentota bacterium | reverse complement strand
TTGCGAGACGGGCCACGCGCCGGAACTAACGGTCTGCGCCGACACGGGCGCGCCGCCCGAGGCGGCACACTGGTTTTCATTCGACCATGGACTGGCGGAGAAAATCGGCGACCGCCGCCTGTCGGCGACGATGCGCGCCGTGCTGATGGAGATGGCCGAGCAGGAGGTGCCGCCGCCGGCGGCCGCCTCGGATGAGGCCTTCGGGCTGCTGGCGGGTTTCGCCTCGCGGCAGTTGGAGACGGACTTTCGGAGCATCCGCGTGATCCGGCAGATGTTTGACTGAGAACCAGGTTTTGTAAATAAGCTGGACTTCTTCCTGCTCTTGCTCTTTATCTTGCTCTGCATCTGCAACGAGCAAGGTCAAAAGCTGGATTAAGTTCAGGATTAAGAGCAAGAGCAAGATTAAGAACATAATGCGCCTGCGGCGCGCACGGGAACACGATGAGCATACCCCGCGAACTGATACGAAACTTCTGCATTATCGCCCACATCGACCACGGAAAGTCGACGCTGGCGGACCGTCTCTTGCAGTACACGCACACGATTGACGACCGGAACATGAAGGAGCAGACGCTCGACTCGATGGACATCGAGCGCGAGCGCGGCATCACCATCAAATCGGTCGCGGTGCGCATGGAATACCCTGCGGACGACGGCATCACCTACGAGCTGAACCTGATCGACACGCCGGGCCATGTGGACTTCTCCTACGAGGTGTCGCGCGCGATGCAGGCCTGCGAGGGGGCACTGCTGCTGGTGGACGCCGCCCAGGGCGTGGAGGCACAGACGCTGGCGCACGCCTACAAGGCGGTGGAGCAGAACCTCGAGATTATCCCGGTCATCAACAAGATTGACCTGCCCGCGGCGGACGTGGACGATGCGCGGCACCAGATTGAAGATGTCGTCGGCCTTCCGGCCGACGACGCGGTCTTGGCCAGCGCCAAGTCCGGGCTGGGCACCAAGGAGGTGCTGGAGGCCGTGGTCAAGCGCATTCCGCCGCCCCAGGGCGACCCGGATGCGCCGCTGCGCGCGCTGATCTTCGACGCCGTGTACAACACCTACCGCGGCGTGATCATCTATCTGCGCGTGGTGGACGGGCGGCTTCGCCGCGGCCAGCGGGTCATGCTGATGTCCGTGGGCACGCGCTACGACGTGGTCGAGGTGGGCACCTTCAAGCCCGAGGCCGTGCCGCGCGAGGAACTGGGCGCGGGCGAGGTGGGCTACCTTATCTGCAACATCAAGATGCTCGACGAAACGCGCGTGGGCGACACGGTCATCGACGTGGACCGGCCTGCGCCCGAGGCGCTGCCCGGCTACGCGGAGATCAAACCGGTCGTGTTCTGCGGCATGTATCCGGCCATTTCCACGGACTACGAGGAACTGCGCGACGCGCTCGACAAGCTGCACCTGAACGACGCCTCGTTCCAGTACCACGCCGACAGCAGCGACGCGCTGGGGCTGGGTTTCAGGCTGGGCTTTCTGGGCCTGCTGCACATGGAAATCATCCAGGAGAGGCTGGAGCGCGAGTTCAACCTTAACCTCGTCACCACCATGCCCAACGTGGCCTATCAGGTGCGCAAGAGCGACGGCACGGACATGATCATCGAGAAGGCGTCGCAGATGCCCCCCACGGGGGAAATTGACGTCATCGAGGAGCCCTACATCGAGGCCGACATTCTCTGCCCCACGCCCTACCTGAGCACGGTGATTGACCTGTGCAAGAAGAAGCGCGGCATCCACGTGCGCGTGGACTACATCGACGGACGGCGCTGCATGGCGGTGTACCAGATGCCGCTGTCCGAAATCGTCATCGACTTCTACGACAAGCTCAAGAGCTACACGCGCGGCTATGGCTCGCTCGAATACCGGCTCATCGGCTACCGTCCGGGCGACATGGTCAAGCTGGACATCATGCTCAACGGCGAAGTGGTGGACGCGCTGTCCACCATCGTGCACCGGGAGAGCGCGGTACGCCTGGGCAAGGCTCTGGCGGCCAAGCTGCGCAAACTCATTCCGCGGCAACAGTACGAGGTGGCGATTCAGGCGTCCATTGGGGCGAAGATTATCGTGCGCGAGACGGTGAAGGCCATGCGCAAGAACGTGACGGCCAAGTGCTACGGCGGCGACATCACTCGCAAGCGCAAACTGCTCGAAAAGCAAAAGGAAGGCAAGAAGCGCATGAAGCAGATTGGGAGCGTGGAAGTGCCCCAGGAAGCATTCATGGCGCTGCTGCGCGTGACCGAGGAAGACGGGATGTAGCCCGTGGACGCCCCCCACGACATAGAAACCCCGCCGCAATGTGCGGAGCCCTCCGGCAGCGGCCCGTCGTCATGGGTCCTGGCGGCACAGTCCTTCACCGGACCGTGGACATGGCGCAATCTTTTCTCCTGGGTTGGTCTCATCGGGGCCGTGCTTGTGGTCAAGGGCTGTTTCGTGGACCAATACACGATCCCGTCCGGTTCCATGGAACCCACGCTGATCGGTGATCCCCGCTTCTTCCGGGGAGACCGGGTCATCGTGAACAAATGGCTTTTCGGACCGCGCATTCCCTTCACCAAGATTCGGCTGTGGGAGGGCGAAGCCCCCAAGCGCTGGGACATTGTGGTGTTCAAGTCAGTGGACCCCAAGTCGAAGCACCCGGTGCTGATCAAGCGGGTCGTGGGGCTGCCCGGTGAAACGGTCCAAATCCGCGACGGCGCGATCTACATCAACGACAAGCGCGAAGACCCGCCGGAGGAACTGCGCAGGCTGCTGCACTATACGACGGCATTCACGCTCACGCCGACTCAGGTGCAAGGCTATTTCCTGCGGATGGCCAAGGAGAACCGGCCACTGGAGGTGTTGAACCCGGGCCATCCCTCGACCAGGCTGCTATACGACGAGATGAAGCGTTTCCATGACCGCGTAAAGGACCGCGACATCGACGCGCTTTCCGATGAAGAGGTGCAACAGCTCTCAGACGGCGCGGACCGCGCGGCGCTGGGAACGGTCCGTCAACTCATAGAATTGAGCATGCAGGACCAGCAGCTGGTCTACGGCATCCGCCCGGAGAAGGAGTATTCCGTCGTGCCGGAGGGCCACTACTTCTGCCTCGGGGACAACAGCGGCCAAAGTCTCGACGGGCGTGTCTACGGCTGGGTGCCCAAGGAAAACCTCATCGGCCGGGCCGCGGGCATATGGTGGCCCTTCAGCCATCACCGCGATTTTACGGGATTCACGCGCACCTGGCAGGGCAGACTGCTGCTGTTTGGTCCGGTGGCGGTCTTGATCGCCCTCGAGATTGCCGCCCGTCTCCGCAGGCGCGCATCCAGGCCTGCGACCGGCCAGGCGGAGCCGGACACAAGACCATGACATTGGTCCGCATGGCAGGGCTGTGCTAGGCTGGAGCAAACAAGGAGGCGCGGCCATGGACGATCAGCGCGCATATGTGAAAGTGAACGTCGAGGAACAGGACCGGGAACGGAGCATCTGCGGGTTCCGACAGCGCATCCTCAAGAAAGAGGACGGCGCCCCGGCAAGCATCACGCGGCTGCGGACCGACCACGCGCAGCCCCACTGGCACCGGCACACGGATGAGTACTATTACATTCTCGACGGCGAGGGCGTGATAATCATCGACGGCGAGGAGGTGCCGGTGCGTCCGGGCGACTGTGTATGGATCCGGCCGGGGCACATGCACCAGTCGGTCGGCGACTTGGAGTCCCTTATAATCGGCGTTCCGCCGTTTGATTATGATGACGTGGTGACAGAGCCGCCCAGTGCGGACTAGACGACCACTGCAGGACAGCCGCCCCCGGCTGTCGGCTCGAAACAAGTGCCAGGGAACGACCGTCGGGAGCGGCTGTCCCACATGTTGCAAACAACCCCAGAGTGGTAAAGACGCATGAAAAAGAAGTCGGAAGACAAAAAGACGGTAGCTGTGGCGCCGGAAGAGCCCGCGCTGGTGCCGCCCTACATGGGCTATATCGGACCGTTCGCCGCGGTGCTGGGACTGTATGTCATGCAGCGCAGCAGCACGGCACGTCCCGGAACGCTGGACTGGCTGTGGTATATCGGCCTTGCGCTGACCCTTGCGGGGGCGGTGGCGTGGCTCACGGCCGGGATGAACCGCGCGCAGGTGTACGAATGGTCGCGCAGCGGCATAATTGCCCTGGCACTGGCGCTGACCATCCGCTGGGCCATAGCAGAGCCCTACCGCATCCCCTCGGGTTCCATGGAAAACACGTTGCACGGTGACCCCGGGTTCGGCCAGGGTGACCGTGTGTTTGTGAACAAATGGGTGTACGGCGTGCGTGTGCCGTTCATGAACAAACGGCTCTATCAGGGGCAGGACGTCAAGCGCTGGGACATTGTGGTGCTCAAGACGCCCGAGAAGGATGCCCTCTACTCGACACTGGTGAAGCGGGTTGTGGGCCTGCCCGGGGAGCGCATCCACGTCGGACCGGACGGCAAAATATACTGCAATGGCACCGCGCTCGAAGTGCCCGACTTTTCCCCGCCTCCCGGCAACCCGGGACGCGTCATCAAGTCAGCGCTTTACAAAATGATGGGGTGGAAAGACGACCCGAAGAACAAGCAGCCGGGCCTCTATTCCCAGGACGGAATATACGGTGTGAGCGAGCGGGATGAATTCGCCGTTGTGCCGCCGGGACATTACCTGGTGATGGGCGACAACAGTTTTTCCAGCCGCGACGGACGTTTCTTTGGATGGCTGCCCAACGAGAACATCGTGGGCCGTGTGGCCAGCGTCTGGTGGCCGCCGACGAGTTGGCGGGATTTCACCGGCTTTTCCGAAACGACATGG
>CAIJOU010000685.1 GCA_903822375.1 Candidatus Hydrogenedentota bacterium | reverse complement strand
CGCCGCAGAAGGAAACGACCTGCTTCTCCGTCAAAGTGCAGTCTTCTTTGAGCTTGATAACCGCCAAAACCTCCTGGCCCCAGGTGGGCTCGTCCACGCCAACGACGCTGACCTCCTCCACCTCGGGCATCCGGGTAATGACCTGCTCGACCTGAACGGGATAGATGTTCATGCCGCCGCGGATGATCATGTCCTTGACACGGTCAACGATATGAAGACAGGCGTACTCATCAAAACGCCCCAAGTCGCCGGTCTTCAGCCAACCGCCCTGCAAAACTTCGGCCGTGGCTTCGGGATTCTTGTAGTACCCCTTCATGACCGTGGGGCCGGAAACAAGGATTTCTCCCACATCACCGACGGGAAGGTCCCTGCCCTCCGTATCAACAATGCGAATATTCACATAGCGCAGGGCCGGCCCGACAGAGTTCCATGGGGTGGGCTCGGCATGGTTCGCCACTGCGCTGGCGCAGGTTGCCTCGCTCAGGCCGTATCCCATGATGAGCGGCTTGCGCAGCACTTTTTGTGTCGCTTTGTAAATCTCCTCGGGCATCGGCGCTGCGCCGGAGACAAAGAAGCGCATGGACTCCATATCACGCGCCTCGGCGCTGTGCATGCGGCAAAGCAGACCGTACACGGTGGGGACGGCGCTCATGATCGTTATGCGGTATTTCTCGATGGCCGGCAGTATTCCGAACGGGTTAAACCTTCCCCCCACCAGCACGACATCGCAACCGGCCAAGATCGGAGTGAGCACGGAAACAACCTGCGCGTTCACATGGAAGAGCGGCAGCACGCACAGGAAACGGTCTTCCGGGTAGAGGGCATTGGAGGCAAACATTGCCCGGGCGTTCCAAATGTAGTTGCCCTGGGTCAGAATGACCCCTTTCGGGGTGCCGGTGGTTCCGGAGGTGTAGATTAGAGCGGCCTCGTGGCTCTCAGTTCCGTCTATTCCTGGAACGTCCACCGGTTCCAGCAGGGCGTCAAACGGCTCAATCCCCGCATCCGGCGACCCGCCAATAACAAAGTACTGCCGCACCTTGGGCAGATGTTCCCGCAGTTTGGGCAGATAGGGGACAAGTTCGGCCGCCAGAATCACCGTCTCCGCATCGGAATCGTTGATAATGTACAAAAGCTCTTCGGGTGCCAGTGTCGGATTGATGGGAACAATAACCGCTCCAATCCTGCCAAGTCCGAGGAAGCAGTAGAGAAACTCCGGGCAGTTTCCCGAAAGCACAACCACCTTGTCTCCGTCTGCAACACCGCGCGCCTTGAGGTTGCCGGCCACCCGTCCGGCAAAGTCATTGCACTGACGATAGCTGTAATTCTTGTCGTTGTAAATAAGCATGGTGCGATCGCCCAAGCGATGCGCCTGTGATTCCAACAATTCCGATATGGTCATTTCACGCTCCTGTATCCCGGGCACAAGCCACGCCACATATGAAAGGCGTCCTTCCCGGGAAGGCAATAGCTCGATATGCCCTGGAGGGCCACCGAGAGACAAAACAACCCTGACAGGATACCCAAAACCCGCTTCAAAATCGAATGTCTGCCCGGGAACAGTTCACCCATCCGGCAGAATTGGGGCTGAGCTTGGGCGCATTCTGCCATGTCTCCCAAATTGGGCATGGAAAAACGCCTTCAATAATGCTCATCATGGAAGAAGTGGCGCTATCGGCGGAACAGATAGAAACAATCCCGCGTGTCGTTTGTCTGCAAGAAACGCAGATGGTTGCCGCCATTGGCCGCGCTCATTTCCTTGATGAGATATTCGGCGCCCGCAATTCTGCCGTCTCCGCCCCGGCAATACAGGGCTGAATAGCAGAGTTCCGGGGCGTTCATGTCCAAGCTCATGGCATAGCGGCAATGATAAGCCTGATAGGTCCGGGCCATCGCGTTGGGCGTGGCCCCCGTGAAGTACCCCAGCAACAGGAAACGATGGCCGTTGTGTTCCTGAATGCCCATGCCTGCCCGAATGGTAAGCAGTCGCCCGTTGGCATTTCCTGACCAGGCTCCGTCGCCGGGTTTGTTGACAAAGGCACCGGGGATGCTGATTCCGTCTGCGTCGATACCTTCGATAATAGGAACACCGTTCTGCCGGGCGTGCAGAATGTAGCGGAAATCCTTGTCGCCATCCTCGGACCAGGTCAGCATGTCCATTG
>CAIJOU010000684.1 GCA_903822375.1 Candidatus Hydrogenedentota bacterium | reverse complement strand
GGTTCGGGCGTGTCGAAGATGCGCTTCAGCGACAACGGCTCCACCTGGACCGCCTGGGAAAACCCCAGGGCCACGCGCGCCCACACGCTGCCGGCGGGGTTCGGCTATCACACCGTGCGCGTGCAGTACCTCGACGGCGCGGGCAACTACTCCCTCATGTACAGCGACTACATCAAGCTGGTGGAGCCCGCGGCCGGTGCCACGGAAACGGTGATGCTCACGGGTGGCGTGCCCCTGGTGATGAAATGGATGCCCAGCGGGAGCTTCATGATGGGCCGATACCCTGGCGAGGCGGACAGCGACGCGGATCAAGACCCGCAGCATTTGGTGACCCTGGCCGGGTTCTGGATGGCCAAGTACGAGCTGACCAAACGCCAGTGGACGGCGGTGATGGGAACGATGCCGTGGTCCGGTCTGGATTATGTGCTTGCCGATCTGGAAAGCCCGGCCGTGTGGGTGTCGTGGGATGACGCGCAGGCGTTCTTGACGGCGGTGAACGGATACACCGGCAAGACCTTCCGGCTGCCCTCGGAGGCGCAGTGGGAGTATGCCTGCCGCGCGGGGACGCAGACCCGGTTTTACTGGGGGGACGACCCGAACTACACGGCCGTCGGGGACTACGCCTGGTACAACGGCAACGCCTACTATCTGGGAGGCCAGCAATACGCGCACCTGGCGGGCCAGAAACTGCCCAATGCATGGGGTTTGTATGACATGGCCGGCAATGTGACCGAGTGGTGCGAGGATGACTGGCACGCAGACTACACGGGCGCGCCCGCAGGAGGCCAGGCTTGGGTGGATAGTCCTCGGGGTTCTTACCGGGTGCTTCGCGGCGGTAGCTGGGTCAGCGGCGCCCAGTACAGCCGGTCGGCCCGCCGCGACGACTACTTCCCGACTTCGGACCACGCGAGCGGCGCCCGCGGGTTCCGGCTTGCGCGGACCCCGTAACGTTTTTCACTGTTGCCCATAGCCCTTTTCCCTGTTTCGCTTTTTCCTTTCTTCGCCCGCCCAATGGCGGACGAAGTCCCTGTCCGCGAAGCGCACCGATTCTTGACGATTTCGGCATGGTCGAGCGGAAAGAACCGCCCATGATTCAGAAGGCCTGCGAATGTCAGGCCTAATTCAAATGCGTTCTGTAGAAGGCCCCAAACCGAGGAGTGTGTGCCATGAAGAAGACTGCATGTGTGTGCGCGGCGCTGTTGGCGTTCGTGATGTTTTCGGTGTTGCCGCAACCGGCCGCGCGCGCGGTGACGGACACCATCCCGCCGACGGGGAAGATCGTCATCAACAACCAGCGTTCCGCCACAAACAACCGCACCGTGACCATCTCGATGACTTGGGCGGACACGGGCGGTTCGGGTGTGGGCCGCATGCGTTTCAGCAATGACGGAGCGACCTGGTCGACCTATGAGAGCCTGACCCCGTCGCGGTCCTACACGCTGCCGGTCGGCGCAGACGGCCACAGGACAATCCGTGTCCAGTTCATCGACAAGGCGAACAACCGCTCGCTGGCGTACAGCGACTATATCCTGCTGGACAGAACCGCCCCCACGGGCAGCATCACCATCAACAGCGGTGCATCCACCACCGTGAGCCAGTCCGTCACGCTGGGGCTCAGCTGTGCCGATGGGACCGGTTCGGGCGTGTCGAAGATGCGCTTCAGCGACAACGGCTCCACCTGGACCGCCTGGGAAAACCCCAGGGCCACGCGCGCCCACACGCTGCCGGCGGGGTTCGGCTATCACACCGTGCGGGTGCAGTTCCTGGACGGGGCGGGCAACTATTCGGTCTTCTACAGCGACTACATCAAGCTGGTGGAGCCCGCGGCCGGCACCACGGAGACGGTGATGCTGCCGGGCGGCGTACCTTTGGAAATGAAGTGGGTACCGAGCGGGAGCTTCACCATGGGCAGCCCGGCCACGGAGCCGGACCGGCAGGAAGAGGAAGGTCCGCAGCACACGGTAACGCTGGCCGGTTTCTGGATGGCCAAGTACGAGTTGACCAAGCGGCAGTGGACGGCCGTGATGGGAACAACGCCGTGGCTTCACGCCAATTGCGTGATTCTTGACCCGGACAGCCCGGCGGTGCGGATATCCTGGGATGATGCGCATTCGTTCATCGCGGCGGTGAACACCTACACCGGCAAGACGTTTCTCCTGCCCTCGGAAGCGCAGTGGGAATATGCCTGCCGCGCGCACACAACGGAGCGGTTCTACTGGGGCGCCGACCCGAGCGGCACGGCCATTGGGGATTATGCCTGGTATTGGGGCAACTGCGTAGACCTGGTACTGCAGAATGGGCATGTGGTGGGCCAGAAGCTGCCGAATGCCTTTGGCTTGCACGACATGATCGGGAATGTGAGTGAGTGGTGCGAGGATGATTTTCACAGCCGTTACACGGACGCCCCCACGGATGGCCAGGGCTGGGTGGATTCGCCCCGAAGCGGGTTTGTCGTGGCGCGGGGAGGCTCCTTTAACAACGCACCCGACTATTGTCGCAGTGCGGCCCGCGCTTACTGGATCCCGTCGTTAGCCAGCGCCGACATAGGGATTCGTCTGTGCAGATGACAGCCGGACCGTCCTGCCGTCAGAAAGCTTCTTGCTTGCAGGTTACAGGAACGGAATCGGTCTTCGCACTGAAATGCACCGCCCCCCGGACGCTGTCCGGGGGGCGGTTTTCATTGGTGCGTTTTGCCCGGGGTCACTGGCTGTTGAGCAGGCTCAGCAGCGCCACGCTGTGGTTGACGGGCGCCTCGCCCGGATACTTGATAAAGGAAACGTGGCCGTCCAGGTACAGGACGTTGGAGCCGCCGGGCACATGGTTGAAGTCCGAGCTTTTTGCCGACACCACGTCCATGGCGAGGAAGATGCTGCTTTGCGCCTTTGCGCTGCTTCCCGCGTTGTTGATGTCCGTGATGAGGAACCGCTCAATGCCCTCACGAAGGCGGTAGATGGTGGTGCCGTTGCCGTTTCCATAGCCGGCATCAACGGTCAGGTCCTGGTCCAGCTTGATCTTGATTGCGGTCAGTCCGGCTTCGGTGCTCCAGCCGCTGAGCGTGTTGAGGTACATGGCCATGATCCACTTGAGGACCTGGCCCGCCGCATTCGTGTAGCCCGCGGGCGGCGCAATGCCGACCAGGCTGAAGACGCCCGACATATCCTCGGGGGTGTCGGTGTCTTCCACGCGGTCCAGCATGTAACCCAGGTAGGTGTAACAGTAGGTGACCTTCCACGTGTCATAGCCGGGGTCCCGGAATTGGAGGATGCTGGTGCCGTCGGCGCGCCTCATCTCCTCCACCTTCAGACGGGCGCTGGATGGACACACGAAGACCTTGTCATCGGTGAGATACTCGGGATATATCGCATTGGTGTCAGGGCAGGTGAAGAAGCCAGGTACCGTCTTGCCCTGGGGATTCAAAGGAGGAAATTTCTGGCCGCCCGACTCATTGGCGTACATCTTGAAGGACAGCCCCATTTGCTTGAGATTGTTGGCGCAACTGGAGCGTCGCGCGGCCTCGCGTGCGCGCGCCAGCGCCGGCAGCAGGATGGCCGCCAGAATGCCAATGATGGCGATTACCACCAGCAGTTCAATCAGTGTGAAGCCGACCCTCTTCTTGATCATACGAAGAACTCCTTTGGGTTGTACCCACGTTCCAACCTGTGTGACAGGTTTACACGCTCCCGCTGGCGGACCCCAAACCGGCATGCCGCCGCAACGCCCACCGGATCAAATGGAAACGGTGCGGCCCGAAGACCGCACCGGCCAAGATCGCCCGACCTATCGCTTACTGAAGGTTGCCGCTCAGGATCTGCACCATGCCTTTGGAAATGGGGCTGTCGGTGCCATACTTGATGAATTCCACGTGGCCGTCCATGTAGAGCACATTGGAGCCGCCGGGCACGTGGTTCATCATGTCCGGCCGCGCCGACGAAACATCGTCCCACATGACCCAGATCGCGCTCTGCGCCTTTGAGGAGGCCCCCGGGTTGTTGATGTCGGTGATGAAGAAGCGCTCGATACCCTCGCGCAGACGGTAGATCGAGCCGTAATCCTGGTCGTACTTCGTCAAATCCGTCTTCGGCGTGCTTTGGGCCCACAGCAGAAACGCCAGGACGTTCGGGTCGATAACGTTCAGGTCTGCAATGGTAACCTGGGAGAGTGTCGGTCCCACCTGGGGATTCGCGAAAATCAGGTTGTCGCTCAGTGCCCAGCCCCAGTAATTGTACGAGGTGGCGTCAAGGTTGCATGGGATGACCCTGCCCGTCTTCGGGTCATTTCCCTCGTACCAGCCATCGATGTTCTGGCTCGAGTCGGAGGGGCATATCAGAATCTTGATGTCCGTCAGGTATTCCGGATAGAGGGTGCTCCCTTGGAAGAAGGTGTCCACCGGGAACGTTGCGCCGCCGGGTACCCCGTCACAAAGGGGCCCCTGATGGTAGTGCATGGGCGGAAACTTCTGGCTCCCCGACTCGTTCGCGTACATCTTGAACACCAGGCCGACCTGCTTCAGGTTACTCTGGCAGGAACTGCGCCGCGCCGCTTCGCGTGCCCGCGCCAGTGCGGGCAGGAGGATGGCCGCCAGAATGCCGATGATGGCGATGACGACCAACAGTTCGATCAACGTAAACCCAGCCTTGTTTTTGGTCATGTTGATAAATCCTTTTAATTGCAACCATCTGCCACGATGCACACGACACAAACGCCACTCCATAGAGACGAGTCGTTGCAGTATTAGTATATTAGGCCCGTTACGGATGGTTGTCAAGAAGAAAATATTGGACGCACCACTTTGAGGGAGGTCGCCTGTACTGGCTGGAATTCGAGGTAGACTGCTGTTTATTGGCAATTTACCGGAAGGCGCCCTCTTCCGACATAGCCTGATGAAACCGCCGATTACGGAGATGGCGGTTGTCCGACCGGCCTGTTTCGTCAATTGGTGCTACCACATAGCTTTTCCAACAAGAAAGGGGGAAACGAGACCTTCGGGGTGGTGGCAGGGGGAGTTCTGCCAGTCGGTGTCGTCCCCTTCTTGCTTAAAGCCTGAGGAAGGTCACAATGGTCGGCTTGGTGGGAGGCCCAACAGGCCATTGCAGGTGCGTTGCCCGCGCTTTCGTTTTGCGCCCCATGCGTGATGCCGATATAATCGCGTCCAAGAGGAAAGCTACCCATGAACACGCACGCACAAACAGACCCGGAGGACATGACCCTGACGCCGGTAGCGAGCCTCGCTTTCTGGCTGTTCATGGCACTGGCCGGGTACCTTTTCGTTTCGGGGGTGCTGTGCCATCGGGCGAACCCTTTTGCCTCGGCGGAAGGCAACGCCTACGAACTGCCGAAACTGCTGGCGGCGGCGCTGGGGGTGTGGCTGCTGGGCGCACGGCATACGCTGCAACCCTTCCGTGCGCCCTGGCGGCGGGTGCTGCTTTGGAACGGACTGGGCTGGGCGCTGCCCTTCTTTGTGGCATTCATCTATCACAATCTCGACCGCATTCTGAAGGTTGATTTCAGCCTGACCCCGCAAGGCTTTGCCACGATGTCCGCCTATGCGTGGTTCATGTTCAGCCTTGCCGTGGCGCTCATGCTGGGCCTTGCGATTTATCACGGTGTTCTTGCCCGGCGGGCGGGCGTTCTGCTGCCGTGGCTGGCCGCCGTTCCGGCCTTGGTGATTCCGATTGCGCTGCTCACCTGGCTTTTGCGCGACACGCACAGCGTCCACATTCACCATTTCTTTCTCTTCGGGTGCTTTGTCCCCTGGCTGCGGTTTCGCAATCCCGTCTGCGTGGTGTGCCAGGCTGTCTGCGCCAGCATCGCCGTCGAGGGGGTGGCCACCTGGGGCATGGACCCGATGTGGTATCCGTTGCACTGATTCTTGAGGAGCTTTCCCCACATGTCCAAGCGCGTGCTGATTACCGATAACTTCCTGCTTGAGAGCGAGGCGGCCCGGGAACTCTATTTCCGTTATGCCAAAGCGCTGCCCATTATTGACTACCACTGCCATCTGCCCGCCGCGCAGGTCGCCGGGGATCGGTGCTTTGCGAACATGGGGGAAGCCTGGCTGGCCGGCGACCACTACAAATGGCGGGCCATGCGCAGCAACGGTGTGGCCGAGCACTACTGCACGGGCGAAGCCACCGATTGGGAAAAGTTTGAGAAATGGGCCGAGACCGTGCCGTACCTGGTGCGCAACCCGCTCTATCACTGGACCCATCTGGAACTGGACCGTCCCTTCGGCATCTCCGACCGCCTGTTCGCCCCCGAGACAGCCAGGGGCATTTGGGACGAATGCAATGAGAAGCTGGCGCAGCCGGAGTTCTCGGCGCGGGGCATCATGAAGCAGATGAAGGTGGCCCTCGTGTGCACCACCGACGACCCCGTGGACGACCTGGAGGCGCACCGGATTGTCAACGAAGATGCCGCTTTCGGCGTCAAGATGCTCCCCACATGGCGGCCCGACAAGGCCATGGCCGTCGAGGACCCCGCCGTGTTCAACGTCTATGCCGGGAAGCTGGAAGCGGCGACCGGTATGGCCTGTCCCACTTGGAGTGACTTTCTCGATGCGCTCCGCAAACGCCAGCGCTTCTTTCACGAGCGGGGCTGCCGCCTTTCGGATCACGGTCTGGAAATGCCCTATGCCGAAGACTACACCGAGAGCGGGGTGTCCGCGACCTATGTCCGCACGCGGAGTGGACATGCTCCGACGCCCGAAGAGGCGCTGCAGTTCCGCTCGGCAATGATGCATGAATTGGGCCTGATGAACCACGAACTGAACTGGGCGCAGCAACTGCACCTCGGCCCCATCCGCAACAACAGCACCCGCATGTTTCGGACGCTCGGGGCCGACACCGGCTTTGACTCCGCGGGCGATGCTCCCATGGCCAAAGCGCTCTCGAAGTTCCTCGACCGGCTCGACCGCGACAACCGGCTCGCGCGGACCGTGCTCTACACCATCAACCCGGCCGCGAACATGGTGCTCTCCACCATGCTCGGCAATTTTCAGGACGGCTCCGTGCCCGGCAAGATGCAGTTTGGCAGCGGCTGGTGGTTCAACGACCAGATGGCGGGCATGCTGGAACAGATTGAGACGCTGTCGCAGACCGGGCTGCTGAGCCGCTTTGTCGGCATGCTCACCGACAGCCGCAGCTTCCTGAGCTATCCCCGGCACGATTATTTCAGGCGCATCCTGTGCAACGTTCTGGGCGCTGATGTCACCCGCGGCCTGCTTCCCAACGACCTCGACTGGCTGGGCAGGATTGTGCGAGATATTTCGTATAACAACGCCAACCGCTACTTTGGGTTTGGCCTGCCCGAGGCCTGAGACTTCCACCGCACTGAAGACCCACCCGGCCCAAGGCAGCCGGTTCGCGTGGAAAGCGGCCTTTCTTTGACTGCGGTGGCCATGCCGCCGCTTTTCGTGGCATGGGCGTCCCGCCCATGTTCCCCAGACCACGGGCAAGATGCCCGTGCCACAACGCCGGGGCATGACCCCGGCGAGGAAAAGCGGCGGCATGGCCACCGCAGTCAAAAAAGGCAGTCAAAAAGGTCCGCATCGAGTTGCGCGGTATTGGGTCCCCCCTCCGAGGCGGGCGGCCCGAAGGGCGGGGGGTGTATGCGCTCCATTCAGCCCCAGTACTCGGAGTACGGCCATTTCGAACCCGCAACCTAATCCGGCCTACAGGCGGTCCCCCGGCAACAGCTTGTATATCAGCTTGATGCGCATGCGGCCGTACCATCCGCGCTTGGGATGACGGCGCACATCCACAACGCGATACCCATGCATGGTTCGCAACCACCATGCACGAATGGCGGAAGAGGTGCGCAGTGCTGCAGCATCCGGATAGCTCGACCTTGACATAGCGAAACCCTCGGTCCGACCCTGCCCAGTGGTCAGTCCAGTGCAAACTCATCGCAGGATGCCTAAAATTCTGCAATTGAATTCTACCACATTCTGCGAACGCATCAAGGCCGCTCTTGGAACACCCGCCCACTTACTGAATGTTAGCCAATAATACTAGCCATGTCAAGAGAATACCAAGAACAAGAGCCCTGTCAGGAATAAACTATTGACAATTATTACCTTAATTGATAAAATTATCGGCGTTGGCCTAGGGGTATGAACGGACGCATCCTTAACAAGGTGCGCGCCTGAGAAGCTATGGTTTTTGTGTAACAGGAATATTCCCCGTGAAAAGTGCCGTTAGTCATCGGTTTGAGCAGGGAGCGGTCATCGCGGACCGGTATGAAATCCGGGGCCTCCTCGGCGAGGGCGGCGTGGGCAGGGTCTTTGTTGCCCGCGACCACAAGACCGGACGGGATGTCGCGCTCAAGGTGCTGCACTCCAGGTACGCATTAAGCCACGACGGCGTGGCGAGATTCATGCGCGAGGCCGCGCTGGTCCGCAGACTGGACCATCCGGGCATCGTAAAACTGTACGATACGCACAACTGGAACGGCACCATATTTCATGTCATGGAGTATGTCCGTGGCAAAACGCTGCGCCGCTGGCTCTCCGAACGGCGGCAGCTTGATTTTGGCTCTGCGGTGCGGGTGCTTTGCCTGGTGGCGGACGCCCTTCAGCACGCCCACAAGATTACCACCCACCGCGACCTGTCGCCCGAAAACATCATGGTGCTGGCCGACGGTTCGGTGCGGTTGCTGGATTTTGGTCTGGCCAAGCTCAACGACCAGTTCGAGGGGATCACGGCGTCAGGCTCGAGTCTTGGCAAGTTCATGTATATGGCCCCGGAGCAGGAACTGGACGCCTCGACGGTGGACTACCGGGCCGATCTGTATTCGCTGGGGGTGGTCTTCTTCGAATTGCTGGTCGGACGGCCGCCGCTTTCGGGGCGCAAGATCAGGGATTTCTGTCCCCATCTCCCCCCTGAAACCGACAGCTTCTTCCGAAAGGCGCTCGCGAGAGAACCCGGGGACCGCTTCTCTTCGGCCCTTGAAATGCGCACGGCCATGCTCCGCCTCCACGCGCTGTACGGCGCGCATGTGTCCGGTGCGCCCGTCAAGCCGGACCGCCTTGGGATTGCCGCCCGGATTGCGGCGTTCAACCGGAAGCGCAGGGCGGCCCTGCGCACCTATGTGCCCATAAGCTATCCGGCGATCAGCAGCCATATAAGGGTGTTCTTTCGCCTGTTGCTCCGTGAAGGCTAGCGGCATGCTTCAGCTGGTTGTCCAAACGCTTTGTTCCGCCGGGCCGCGCCGCTCCGCCGGGGAATGCCAACGCATGGGCTGTTTTTCAAAGGGCCCCTGCAATGTTAGACTTGATGCAAGATATGGATGCGGTCTAGGGTTTTTCGGGATTCCGCGGCATGGCAGTCCTCTTGACGGGTTCTTCCGGGTTTCCGGCATGAGGTGACAGCAGTGGCCGTCCTCGCGGATGACTTTGCCGATGGAAAAGTTGCGCTGTCCGTCGGGATGGGGTCGAGGGTGCGGTCCGCCATGCCAGGGTTCCGGCAGTGCATCAAACCGGGATTGATGTGACAAACCGGTGCTGCGCGTCCTGTGATATATTGCTGTGGGGATACACCATGAATCTGTCGGACACAGAAGCGGCAATGACCGACACCGGCCGGTGCCTTGCCTGTCTGCTGCCCTTTGGGGGCGGGCTTGCCTGCGCGCATTGCGGGACATGCTCGACGGAGGTCCCCTGGGAATATCCGCATTTGCGGCCGGGCACAAGGATTCACGGACGCTACCTTATCGGCAAGGCCCTGGGAAAGGGCGGATTTGCGATCACTTATCTGGCCCTGCAGGAGGGGTTGAACCGCCGGGTGGCAATCAAGGAGTACTTCCCCGCCGACGTGGCGGAGCGCGGGGCCGGCGCCACAACCGTCCGCATCCGCAAGAACGCCTCTGACGAAACGGAGACGACCGAATGTTACCGGCGGGGCGTGGAGCGTTTCCTGGAGGAGGGCCAGAAGATTGTTCTGTGCCATCAGCCCCACCCCCATCCCAATCTTGTCCGTGTGACCGACTATTTCGAGGAAAACGGCACGGCCTACCTCGTAATGGACTACGTGGAGGGTGTTTCCCTCGAAGCCTTTCTCCAGGCGCAGCCGCGCAAACGGCTGGAAGAGCGCCAGGCCCGGGAACTGATGCTGCCGGTGCTTGCGGGTCTGAGTGCGGTGCACAAGCACGGGTTTCTGCACCGGGACGTGAAACCGGCCAACATCTACATTTCCAAGGAGGGCACGGTAACCCTGCTTGACTTCGGGTCGGCCCGGCAGGCACTGAGCAATGAACGGCACACGCTCACGGTGACACTCACCCCGGGCTACGCCCCGCCGGAGCAGTATTCGGGGGACGGTGAGCAGGGTCCCTGGACCGATGTCTACGGCGTGGCGGCAACACTGTACCGTTGTGTCACCGGGGAACGTCCGGCAAGTGCCCTGAGCCGGATTTCGAACCCCAACCTTGCCCCGCCGTCCGCCTTCCCCGAGGTGCGCATCAACGGACGCATTGAAAAGGCCATCATGTCGGGGCTTGAGATGGACCACACCCTGCGCATTCAGAGTGCGGAAGAATTTCAGCAGATTCTCAGCGGACGGCGCACCGAAATACTGTACGAGGCGGTCGCCATGTCGGGGCTGCTTCGAAACCCGCGGCGGTTGATGGGCACGACATTGGCGTTGGTTGCGGTGTTTGTGGTGGTGGCGCTGGCGACAACCAGCGTGCGCCTGCTTTGGAACCAGTTGAACAGCAGCGAGGCAATCCAGCAGAACATAACGGTGGAGAAGAAGGTGTCGGAACAGGCGGAAGGCCTCTACCGCGCCGGAACGGTGCTTCTTGATTCCATGGTGTCCAAGGTGAACGGGAACGATGCCAAGGGGGAGGCGCTGAATGCCGGGCAGGCGGCCGTGGCCGTCCGAAGCAGCCTTGACACCAGTTGGGTGGTCAAGCAGGGCGGCGAGGCCTACAAGGCCGCTGTTTCCCTCTACACGGATGGAGAAAAGGCGCTCGAAGCGGGCCGGTACGATGCAGCTCGCACGGCCTACGTGACTGCCGCCGACAGTTTCGTCGACATCATTCTGGCGGACAAGGCCGCCTCCACCCATCCCCAGGCGGCATTGGCCGCAATCCGCGAAAAGATGGGACGGCAGCGCACCGAGGTGAAAAACGGCATGGCACAAGGCTCCGCCCCGGCGCAGGCGAAGCTGGGCGAGCAGCTGTTCAACCAGGCCGCGGCTGAATCCAATCCAAACAAGGCGGTGGACCTGTACCGTCAGACTGCGGAGGTTTACGGAAAACTGCTGCCGGAGGAGAACAAAGCCACCCGGGCCGCAGCCAAGGCCGAGCAGCAGAAGAAGGGCGAGGAACCTGAAAAGGCGCAAAAGCAGTCCGTGGTGGACCCGTCGATACCGGTGCAGGAAGTGGACCTGGGCGACGGGGTCAGTTTCCAGATGGTGCGGGTTCCGGCCGGTGAATTTGTCATGGGCAGCCCCGTCACGGAATCCATGCGCCAGGAGGACGAGGGACCGCAAAGGCCGGTCCGCATTAGCAAGAGTTTCTGGATGGGCCGTTTCGAGGTCACCGTGGCGCAGTTCACCCGGTTCGTGCAGCAAACGGGCTACCGGACAACGGCGGAATACGCCGGCGGCGGGTGGAATATCACGGACGCACTCAAACAGGAATGGATGAAGGGCCTCAACTGGCACAAAACGGACTACAACCAGGGACCCGATGCGCCGGTGGTGCTGGTAAGCTGGGACGACGCGCAGGCCTACTGCCACTGGCTCTCCCAGGCGACGGGCAGGGTTTTCCGGCTTCCGACCGAAGCCGAATGGGAATATGCGTGCCGGGCGGGCAGCACCACCGCTTTCCAGTGGGGGAATGACGTGGAGGGCGGCGAGGGCTGGCTCAACGGCGCCGACGAAAAGCTGCGCGCGAAACACCCGGAATGGCGGACCTTCCCCTTTTCAGACGGCAGTATTTACGCGGCCAAAGTGGGGAGTTACCGGGGCAACGCCTGGGGCCTGCATGACATGCATGGAAACGTGTGGGAATGGGTTCAGGACTGGTACAGTCCCACCTACTACGCCACCGGCCCCGGCGCCGATTCCTTCAACGGACAGATGGACCGCTTTCACGTTGTGCGCGGCGGTTCCTGGCTTTGCTATCCGGGATTCTGCCGTTCGGCGGTCCGCCGGAAGTACTCGCCCGAATACACCACCTGCGACCTCGGTTTCCGGATAGTCATGGCCGAATAGGGCGGACACTCCGTTCAGTCAAATGGCGTGGGCTGCCTGGTTCTTCTCCTTGCTCTTGATCTTAATCTTGCTCGACATTAGTGTGAACTGCCCATAATCCCCAAGCTGGAGCAAGAGCAAGAAGACCCCATGCGCCGGTCGGCCAAAGTGGTGCCGCCCGACGCTCCGTTCAGTCGCGCTTGCAGCCGCCCTCACAGCCGTCCCAGCAATAGGTGCACAGCTTGCTCTTGGGCAGCGTGGTCGCCTCGACCAGATCATCCAGGCGCTGGTACTTGAGGGAGGTCAGGCCCAGCCGCACACCGATGCGCTCCACCATGGCGGCGTGCTTCTCCGAATCGGGATCGGCATATTCGTCCAGGTGGGCATTTGCGTCGCCCTCAAGTTCCTTGATCGCGCGGCGCGCGGCCAGGTCCATCACCGACTTGGAACGGGAGAAGTTGAGAAACTTGCACCCGTGCACGAGCGGCGGGCATGCGGGGCGCATGTGCACCTCCAGCGCGCCGGCATCGTAAAGCCGCTGCACCGTGTCCTTGAGCTGGGTGCCGCGCACGATCGAGTCTTCGCAGAAAAGCAGCCGCCTGCCCTGGATGAGTTCCCGAATCGGAATCAGCTTCATGCGCGCGACCAGGTCGCGGACCTCCTGCACCTGCGGCATGAAACTGCGCGGCCAGGTCGGCGTGTACTTGGCGAAGGGACGCCCGTAGGGCACCCTTTTTTCGTTGGCATAGCCGATGGCGTGGCCCGTGCCGGAATCGGGAATGCCGGCGGCCAAGTCGACCTCCACATCGTCGCGCCGCGCCAGCGCCGCGCCGCAGCGGTACCGGACGGCCTCGGTGTTGATGCCCTCATAGCTGGAGGCGGGGAATCCGTAATAGACCCAGAGGAAGGTGCAGATGCGCATGTCTTCGCCGGGGGCCACCCGCTGCTCGACGCCGTCCCTGGAAATGCGGATGACTTCGCCCGGTCCGAGATAGCTGGTCACATCGTAGCCGAGATTGGGGAAGGCGGCGGTCTCCATGGTAACGGCGTATCCGTCATCGCCCTTGCGTCCGAGCACGATGGGGGTGCGTCCATAACGGTCGCGCGCGGCGTAGACCACGCCCTCCGCCGTGAGCAGCAGCATGGAGCAGGAGCCCTCAATGGTCTGCTGGGCAACCTGGATGCCCTCTTCAAAGGTGCTTCCCTGGTTGATCAGGGTGGCCACCAGTTCGGTCGGGTTGATGCCGCCGCCGCTCATTTCGGAGAAGTGCGTGGCGCGCTTGTGAAACGCCTGCGCCGCGATGTCGTCAAGATTGTTGATGACACCGACCGTCACCAGCGCGTAGGCGCCGAGATGGGAGCCGATAATCAGCGGCTGCGATTCGGTGTCGCTAATGACGCCGATGCCCGCAACCCCGCGCATGCCGGCGATGTCGGCCTCAAACTTGGTGCGAAACTGGGTGTTGCTGATATCGTGGATATTGCGGACGAATCCGCCCTCGCCCAGCACGGCCAGCCCGCCCCGGCAGGTGCCCAGATGGGAATGATAGTCGGTGCCATAAAACAGGTCGAGTGAACAGTCGCCCTTGGAAACCACGCCGAAAAAACCACCCATGACAGAGAACCCTCGTGTGCCGGTTTGAGTATTGCAGTCCGTTGGACCCGACGCGCCGAATCCGGCCATGCTTCCGGTCCGACGGACGGGGAGAATCCTACATTAGGCGGTTGTGGATACGCAACCGGAACATAGGTTCCGGTTAAACTGGCGTGGCAGACCTGCGAAATGCGTTCAATTGATGGGCGTTATGGGAAGTATGGGAAGTATGAGGGGAATGGGAAGATGGCCATGGCAGAAACCCGGACTTGGTGGCCCTCTCTTATAACTCCCGTTCTTCCC
>CAIJOU010000683.1 GCA_903822375.1 Candidatus Hydrogenedentota bacterium | reverse complement strand
CTCACCAGACATGATGTTTCCTCCATGGGGCCTGTCGCCCCGGGGTTGTTTGTCAGAAACATCATGTCTCTTTTTTGCAGAACTTGTGAAGCATAACCCTTCAGGGATAACACACGTTGCCCTTGAGCGGAAACCAGTGTAATCCCCGTGACTATTGCGTTCAACATCGCCAGTCGTTCTGGCGGGGGGGCTTGGATTACCGGCACACATTTGGTGGTCTACCGGCCTGCAGGGGCGAAAGCTTGTACAAGATTTCGGCCCTGATGGGCAATTATCCGGAAATTTGCCGGCGGCATTATGCGGCTCTCATGCCGGAATGCCTCGTTGATAGTGTTGAATTCGGCTCTAACAACAACGGGGTACGAGGATGAATATTCTAGTCTTGCGCTCGTTTTTCCTGGCCTTCCTTGCGGCAACATTGCTGCAAGTTTCGGCTTGGACACAGAACTCCTTCGAATACCGACAACACAAGAGCTTCTTGGATTCGCTGAGATTTGATTCAGCCGTATCTCTTTGGTCCGGGCTGGACGAAGCAACCCGGGTTGCGTACTACAATCACGCGATTGGAAATGCGTCCGCCGTTATTAAAGACTTTGAATCTCTGAAAGCTGCGTGTACGGAGAACATTGAAGAACATCAGAAGACTTTGGATAAGCTCGCAGACGAAGAAAAGGCGCTTGATACCCGCGCAAAAATGAAGTCGCTCGTTGTCGTTGGGCAACGAGAGAGAGACGAACACAGCGAGTTGTACGAAGAAACTGGGCCTTTCGGCGCAACGTACAGTCGCCCGCTGTACAACAGAGAATTATTCCGTCACCGCGAAGAGTTGTACAACATAAACGACGGAAGGCAAGAATCGCAGAATGGCGTAAAGAAGGAACAATCCAAGATTAGAGCTTCCGCCGCATTGACTGCTGACTCCGTTGAACAGTCCGCCAATGAGGCTGAGTATATATTGGCTCTCCAAGAAGCTGTACAGAGCGATGGCAAACCATTTACTCGGTTCCATACACTTGAGAAGCTGGAGTCATCTGTGGTTCCCTTTGATAAGGTGGTCAGTGTTATTTTCAACGGAACGGGTCGTATATTGGTTGGCTGTGGCGGACGCTTCAAGGTAAGACTGGCAAAGGAAGGAACCGGTAAGGTCACAGGAATTGGAGATGCTATTCCAGCGTATCGTCGCTTTTGCATTGTCGATGCCAAGGCTGGAGATGAATACTCTGTACCTGTGCATGCTGAAGCGCCAATCTCTGTAGTTATTGAGGAAGTTCGCCGATAGTCCGAGATGGTTGGATATAGAGTTTCGTCAAGGCCTGTCTCATAACCCAAAGTTCGTAGGTTCAAATCCTACCCCGCTAGGATTCACTCTCGCCGTCTTCCGATTTACCCGATGTTGGCTCCAACATTTTGGGAACAATTTCTGCCTCCTGGTTTAACCAGCTCTGAAAAACCCTGTATCGTAACTCCCGCGACGCACGGAAGTGGGTGGCATAGTAGACGAGCTGACTGTCCTTTAGTTCCCACAACCTGTACCGGTATTCCTTCTTGTCCACATTAAGTTTCACCCACTGTGTGCGTATGAAATCCTTGTCCCGGCGCATGGCGTCAGCCTCGCTCTTTTCCAGGACAATGACCGGATCAGGCTGATCTTTTTTGTAGACGCTTATACCATTTCTGTTGTTCCAGCCACTCAAGTCGTAGGCCGTCACGCCAATCACCTGAACAGCAACGGACCAGAGCAGCGTAAGCGCCAGCAGACCACGGAGAAGCATGCGCCTGCAGAGCGAATCAATCACTGGAATAAACATAAGCGACAGAAGCACAGTCATGTCAAGCACGTGGCGGTACCCGTATGACCACCCGCCCCACCAGTCAAAATGTTTGGCCTCAATGCACAGTACAATCAAGACGGCCACGAGAAGGGGCCGTAGTACCGCATGTCGCGGCGTGGTCCATATCTGAACCATACCCGGAATTGCCAGGAGCAGGTAGGGAGAGAAGACAAAAAGGCCGCGCGAAGGACTTGCAATCAGCCCGAGCAGACCCTTGAACAGCGGCGTTTGCCAGACCACAGGGGACCCCGTCTTGGCGACTGCGATAATCCGCCCCCCCACTTCCTGGCCAAAGGCAACCGGAGATCCAAGATAATGTTGATTGTAGAAAGCCAATGCCACTGCAAATGGTAGTCCGGCCAGGGCGTATGCCATGAAAGCGCGCCGATCGTGCAAAACAAGGTAAGCACCGACACACAAGGCAACAATGGCGCTCGTGGGCCGGCACCACACCGCCATGGCATAGGCTATGCCGCACGGCGCGGCCTGCCACTTGACCTTATCAATACGGAAGAACAAACACGTGCCCAGCGCAAGAAAAAACACGTTCGGGGTCTGCTGCCACAGCCCTTGGCTGCACGTGCTCCACACACAGGTCCCCAGCCCGTAGGCAAAGGCGATGATTAGCGCATTTCTGCGGCTTGTCAGTGTGATCGCGGCCAGATACAGCAACGCCGCCGAACCCGCAACCAGCGCGGCGGCCATCTCCTTGCTCAGGAACCATAGAAGCCAGGGATGTTCGTCGAGGTCTGGAACAAACAACTGGGCAACCGCATAGACGGGCAATGCCATCACCGCAGCACCCACGCCAAAGAAATTTACGTAACGGCCCGGCGTGGTGCTTTCAACAATAAAATAGTCGCACCTCATCGGTTTGATGGTTCCCGCCGCATACTGCTTCCGCAATTCCGGATCCCAGTGGTTTATCCTGAAGTAATCCTTCTTATCCTTATTCCCGGAACGCCATTTAAACAGGAATGGATGGCTGTCCGGCGTAAACGTCCACTCACCCCGCTTCAGTATTTGCAGAGACTGGTACACGCTGGGCTTTAGATCACCAATGATCGTGAAGTCCAGATTCGCGCTGTATATCCCAAACAATAACAAAAACAACAGTACCGGCGGCCATGCAGGTAGAAGCCTAACCAGCCCCTTTCCCACACCAATGGGTACATCTGAAGTTGTCTGCTTGGATTTCCAGGTGTATTTGCCCATCTGCACAAAACCTCCTTGCCCTTGAACTGCTTCCGTAAGATTACAGCGTCCACCGCGCACACAACAGGACAATCCGGCTTTCACCACTAACCGTAACGAGGCACAGATACAGGGAATCATCCGCCATAAAACGCACCCGCTCTCGGTATTGTCCCCGCGCATCCCAGCATCGGGCCAGTTGATTTCATTCTTTTCCTTTCGCGGAGATTTTGCGGATTTCCCAAAAGTTCAACCCGGCAGCCTTACGGAACCAGGGAAGGGAATTGCCAACAGAATCTGAGACTTTCATCAGCCAATAGGACGCTCGGAAACCCATTGCGTTGAATACGTGCGGTGGAAGGTAGACACGATACCACAGGCGAATCGACACCCATAGACCTACATGCCACGTCCTCATCTTTTCCTCTGAGATGAGCGGTTCCGCCCCCGCCTTCTCGTTCCACAGTGGAAAAACCCGCATCAGGCAGTCGAACACGGGACGGAGGAATGATTCATTGTTTTCAACAGCCAGAAAAAGACCGTTTACCTTCAGGATGCGGTGGATTTCCGCACATGACTTCATTGGGTTCGGAAGGTGGTGCAGTACCCCGTAGGTCATCGCACAATTGAATTGCTCATCCGCAAAAGGAAAGGCATCGGCGTCAGCTACCAGGAAGCTTGTCCAAGCATGAAGTCCTTGACCATTGGCGATGCGAACGGCATCGCGCACCATTACCTCTGAGATGTCAAGACCGACCACGGTAATTCCCGGACGGGCGAGACGAAACGTGCTCCGGCCATTGGCACAACCGACATCCAAGACCCAGTCACCCTCTGCTGGCAATGCGCTCCAACGGCGGAACGTCAGTTCGTCCACTGCGCGCCAGAACGGCTTCTGCGCATACTCGCTGTAGGTGAGGTCCGGGTTGGCCGCAAACCAATCGGAATGTTCGCGCTGTGTGAGTTGTGCTTCATAGGAACTGCTCTTGCCATTGGCGAAGACGGTCACATCGTTGCCAAGCCCAAGAGAACCAAGAACTTCCTGGAAACGTGAACAGAAGCTGCTGTACCGGGCGGGGTCCTGCAATTCCGGCACAGTGAGAACCAACACTTCTTCGTCTACGGGATACCAGCATCCACATTCGCGGCACTTGAGTACCCCGTCCTGAATGTGGTCGTCGCTCCCCTCCCGGAACGCGTGGGCATCGAGGTCGCCTTGGCAGCGTGGACACCTGACTCGCGGAACCAGTGCTTTAAGCATGACTTTTCAGAATATCCTATCCCGTGTTTCGTCTGTTTCGTCATAAATCGTAATTCTCACACCATCCACCATTCAGGGTCAGCCAATAGAGAATCGGTTGCGGGATGCTTCCTGAACACACGCGCCCACCCATCTGAAACGCGAAGTGATTCGTCGTGGAGGCCAAGAACTTCCGTCTAACATAAGATGGCGGCACCGTCGCGAACGCTATTTACTGTGTGCAGTGTCAGACCAACAATATCTGCCAACGATTGCGCGCCGCCCGTGCATTTTACACCCGTCTTCTCCTTCTGTTGCATCTTTGCTTGTGGCTCAATCGCCCGCACGGGGCTGTTCATGTGGAACCCGCCTTCGAACTGCACGATTCCACTTCGGGGAGATGCCGATGGTTAAGGCGTCTTATCCACGTTCTTTAACAGCAAGAAGGAGTCATAATCCCGAATATAGTCATCAGGGTCGTAGTCTTCCGAGGCGAACACCAAAGCAACGGCATTCCCGGCAAATTGATATTGCGTTGCCCAAACCATGGGAGGAATATAGACACCCACATTGGGGCGCTCCAGCAGCACCTCTTCCCGGTGGGTGCCGTCATCAACCACCAGGCTCAAGCTCCCGCTGACACAGAACAGGAATTGACGGCACTTCTTGTGGGCATGCTCCCCGCGAACGTACTTTCCCGGCACATCATAGACGATGAAAAACCGTTTTGCCGTGAACGGGATGTCACTGGAGAACTCCCCGACGGACAATCTCCCTCGAAGATCTTCATAGGAGGGGAGATAATGGAGTGTCACTCCGGGCACAGAGAGTTCCAGGGTCTTTTGTGAAGGTGCGCCTGCCAGCCGATTGGGCAGGTCCTGTTCCGGTTGCTTGGCGTTCATGTAGCCAATGATGCATGCAGGGTTCCCTGCGACTATCGCATAGGGCGGCACGTCGCGCGTTACAACACTCCCCGCGCCAACCATGGCAGAACGCCCTATGGTGATCCCTGGAAGAACCGTGCAGTTGGCGCCGACTGATGCGCCCCTTCCAATTCGCGTCACTTCCAATGGCCGTGTGTGGTCCTTGCTGCGGGGATACTTGTCATTTGAGAAGGAGGCGTTGGGGCCGATAAAGACGTCATCTTCAACGTACAGGCCGTCCCACAATTGCACCCCGCACTT
>CAIJOU010000682.1 GCA_903822375.1 Candidatus Hydrogenedentota bacterium | reverse complement strand
CATCCTGCCGCGTTCTTTGAGAACGACACGGCCCCCGGCATACCACGGAACTCCGGGCCACTTGAGTCTATGCGGGCATGAAAACGCCCCCCGCGTCATGAGCGCGGGGGGCGTCGTGGTTGTCGGGTCAGGTGTCTACTTCACCACGGGGCGGAGCACCATGTTGCGGTAGGAGACGCCGGAGTGGTCGCCCTGGAGATAGAGGGGGCCGGGACGGAACTCGTCGGACCAGAGGGCGCCGCCGGTGCAGCCGAGCAGCGGGGCGTTGTCCTGCACGAGCTTGCCGTTGAGCTTGACGGTGACGTGGCGGTCAACGAGCGTGATGTCCACGGTCTGCCATTCGCCGGCAGGCTTCTCGGCTGAGACCAGGGGCTGAAGACGGCTGTAGATGCTGCACATGTTGTGCGGGTCGCCGGGCTTGCCATAGCTGTCGAGCATCTGGACCTCATAGACACCGCGCAGGTAGACGCCGCTGTTGCCGTCCTTGGTCATGTTCACATCAAAGGTGAGGTTGAAGTCCTCAAATTCCTTTTCCGTGCGAATGTTGCCGTAACTGAGGTGGGGCTTGCCCTCTTCCTGTTTGGGGTCGTTGGTCAGGACGCCCTTGGTGACGCTCCAACCGTTCTTGATGCCTCCGAAGAGTTTCCATCCGCTGAGGTCTTTGCCGTTGAACAGTTTGACCGGCTTGCCGAACTTCACCTTGGAGAGATCGGGCGCGGGCGGCAGCGGCGGGATGCGCTTGCCGGTGAACTCGGACTTGTCCAGCCCGGAGCCGTCCTTGTTCGGGTTAACGGAGACGCCTTTGAGTTCGTCGCCGCTCACGGTGCAGAGAAGCGTCTCGGGAAAGGACTGCTTGGCGATGACCTTGCCCGCGGCGTCCTTGCGCTCGACCGTGTGCAGGCGGGTCACACACAGCGTGTTGCCGTCCATGTACACGGCGTCCGTCGGCATGACGCTGCCGCCGTACCACAGCACGCTGGCGTCAAGATATCCTTTGTCCTTGTCGACGCCGAGCCAACCGGCGCCCTTGTTGGCGAGGTCCAGCGCCCAGCGGCCGATAAACGGGTCGGCGGCGGGTTGGGCCAGGGCCATCCCGGCGCAAAGCACGGCCAGCGCGGGAAGTAATGCGATTTGCAGGGCACGCTTCATATCAGTTCTCCTTCGTTGAGGGTTGGGACCAAATACAGGACACGGTATCTTTACGAAAACAGGCTCTGCATTTCCACTATGCGAACCATGCGTCCTGGACTTCACGCAATCCAGCATGCGCCGGCCATGCCGCACGGACCATACGGCTTCATAAGGCAGGGGTAGCTTGAAAGATCGAGGATGGTACTCCTGGAATGACGTACGGGTATCCCGAAGGGATCATGGAGAAGCGTGTCGGCGACATTCATTCGTATCCGGCAGCGTGTCAAACGGCCATTTCTCTTTCGATATGACCATAGGCAACAGCTCGCGCAGTTCCTTGCCGGGATCGACAAGGTCCAATCTGCCCATCATGGCCAGGGCACCGTTTTCGGCGAACCACTCCTCGGCATCCCCGCGATCCGCTAAAAATGCGAAATGCCCGGTTGCCCGGCGCGGGGATTTCCTGATGACTAATTGACCATTCAATGGTATGCTAATGGCTAGGAGACGCAGTAAGCATGGCAGATGTCCCGGACAAGACTGGCGTGATTGCGCGGTTGGTGCACCGGCTGGAAACGGCCATTGCGCGGCGGCGTGCACGGCAGACGCTCGTGGAAGAGGACCTGCACGCCTTTGAGGACGCCTATGCGCGCCATTATGTGCCGGGAGAAACAAAACCGCCCGCGGTGGGGCGTCCGTTTCTGCTGCGGCCCTGGCGGTTGCGGCCGCTGGGCGGGGTGGTGCTGGCGCACGGTTTTCTTGCGGCGCCCCTGGAAGTGCGCGCGCTGGGCGAGGCGCTGTGCCGCGCGGGCTATGCGGTGTACGGTGTGCGTCTGGCGGGTCATGGGACCGCACCGGAAGACCTTGCGCCGCGCCCCTGGGAGGAATGGCACGCATCGCTGGAGCGCGGCGTGGAGATTCTGGAAACCCTTACGGACCGCATCGCGCTGTGCGGGTTCTCGATTGGCGGCTGCCTGTCGCTGATCGGCGCGGCGCGGATGTCGGAGCGGTTGTCCGCGGTGGTTTCCATCTGCGCGCCGCTGTACGTGCGGCGCTACTCGATACGGCTGGTGCCGTCGATCGTGGGAATCAACTCGCTGCTGCGCAAAGTGGGCGCGGACCGTTTCCGCTGGGATTATGTGGAGAACCACCCGGAGAACCAGCACATCAACTACGTTCGCAACCCGCTCACGGCGGCGAAGGAACTCGTGACCATCATGGCGGAGACGGAGCGGCTGCTGCCGACGATAACGCTTCCGGCGCTGGTGATTCAGGCTTCGCGGGACACGACGGTGCATCCGGACAGCGGGCCGGACATTTTCGGGCGGCTGGGCTCGCCGCACAAGGAGCTGACCATTTTTGAGCGGAGCCGCCACGGCATTGTCAACGGCGCGGGCAGCGCGGAGGTGTTCGCGCGGGTGGACCAGTTCCTGGGCCAGTCACTCGGTCTTCCGAAGGAACAGAAGCCCGTGGTGGCGCTGCCGGTGCAGGATGCCCTGCCTGAGGACGAGGACCGCCGCGCGGTTGCTAGCGGCGCGGGGGGTTGATCATCTGGGGTGCGGTGCCCCGGGAAGCGGGGCGATCGGTGGCGTGATCGAGCACCTGCACGTTGTAGGCCCCGCCAAACAGGAAGACTTCCATGTCGGTCAGCCATTGTCCGATAGGGATGGTTCCGCCCTTGTGGAGCGTGTAGGGGTCATCATCGTAAATGAAGTTGACGACGTAGTCGCCCTGATTGACGAACACCGACTGCATGCCGCCCGGCGGTATGGCCACTTCGGCAGAGCCTTCCTGTGACACGACGGCCGCCTTCACGCGGCTTTCGCCCGTGTTGTGGATGCGTATTTCATAACTGCCGTCCCGAAGCCGGTGGAGGTTGCGGGGCAGTTGCGCCCTGGGCCGGTATGACCGATCGGCGTTGCCGTTTTCGGCCAGCCGCTCCCGCCGCGACGACCCGGCCACCGTAACGCGGCCTTTGCGCGGTCCGGGCGGGGTGGTGTCGGTGTCTCCGACGGTCTTCTCGTCATCCCCGGTCTCTTGGGTGCTTTCCCTGGCTGTGTTCGTTTCCTCGGCCTTTCCGGCTGACTTGTCCGCTTCGTCCGGGGCGGCCTTCTCGCCCTCAAGCTTCCCGCTTCCCTTCCCCTTTCCTTTTCCCTCGCCCTTCGCGACGAAGAGCCCTGACTTTTTCACGAGCTTTCCGTTTTCAAAGCGGGCGGTGAAACTGGAGCCGCTGGCGTCGCGCCAACTGTAGATATTGACGTCCGTGCCGTTCTTGCTGATGGGCTGGGCCTCAATGCCGATGTGATTCATGACCTCTTCGAAGGACATGCCCGGGTTGATGCCGTCATAGAGGTCCTTGTCTATGGTCTTCTTCTCATCCTTTCCGGCGGACACCTCCTCCCCTTGGGCGGTGATGAGGCTCTTTCGGACCAGTTTTCCGTTTTCGAAACGGGCGAGAAAGCTGAGGCCGGCCGCGTTCCACCGGTATACGGTGCTGGCCTTGTCGGTGCCGGCAATGAGGGAGCCGGGAGCACCGAGCTTCTCCATGACCTCTTCGTGGCTCATGCCCTCCCGAATGCCGCGCATGCTGTCCACCGTGAGCGTGGGCTGCGGCGGCTCCTCCTTTTTGACCTCAGGCGCGGGAGGGGGGGGCGGCGTCTCGGGCGTTTGCACGGCGGGACCCGGCGCGGGGGTGGTCGGGGTTTGCACCACGGGCGCCGGCATGGGTGTCGGGGGCGTCTGCACCACGGGCGCGGCCGGCACGGCGGATTTGCCGGTGCAGGAGGAAAAGCAGCCGGGCAACAGTGCTGCGCCAGCCAGCAGGCCCAGCGCAAGAACAGCGCCCAACGCTCCGGCGCGAATCTTGACGGCACGCGGCAATATCAAACCATAACCTTCCACATTTTCCGGACAGCGGCCGGGTACAAGATCAGTATCCTACGCCTTGGCCCGGTTTGCAAGCAATACGCACACGCACTATAGAACGCGCGGGAATGCCGGCAGGGAGACCGGCGCTGGAACAGACAAGACGCATGCAGAGCAAAACGCCCCGAACCCCGTGCGGATGGTGCAAAGGGGTCCGGGGGTGAATACAAAATCACGCCAAGCGTGGAAGCGGCAGGATGCCGCGTTTGCGGGAATGCGGCCGGCCCAACGAAGAGCACCCCCAGGCCCGAACTGTGTTCGGGCCTGGGGGTGCCACGACGGCGCGCTGTTGAGGCGGCAGGATGCCGCATCTGCGGGACAGCGGGTCAACTGCGCTTGACGCGGGCCAGAACGCGCTCAATCCAGAGGTCGAGGTGCTCGCGGCCCAGTGTGGCGACGAGGTCGATGCCCTCGGTGCGGGCGATGGCGACGGCACGGTCCCGGGCAAGTTCGCGGGCACGGCGCCGCTCGTCATCGGTGAGGGTGCCGTCGGCGCTGGCGGCCTTGATGGCGCGCACGTATTCCTCGTAGACCTGGCGCACGGCGGATTCAACGCAACGCAGGGCGCGCTGGACCCGGTCCCGGTTCAGCTTGCTGAACCAGGAGGTGGACTGGACGGCCGTCCAGATCGTTCCGGCGAGGCCGGCGACGAGGGACAGTGCGGGGTCACTCGTGAAGATGTCGGTGAGGGTCATGATGGGGTCTCCTTATGGGTGATGGGAATCATGGGAAGAATGGGCGTTATGGGAAAGGTCAGAAGCGGGTGCCCTTCACCACCAGCGGGCGCGCCAGCGGACGAGGACTTCGCCCTGATGGGCGCCGTCGAAGTCATCGTAGAAACGCAGGGTGGTTGTGCCCGGCCCCAGCTGCGGGTAATCGCCTTGGACTTGGGCGGTCACATCGGCACCGTTGAGGGTGACGCGGCGGGCCGCGCCGTCGATGACGAGCACCTGGCCCGCGCTCATGGCGCCGGAAAAGGTCAGACGGCGGACGCCGTCGTCGAATGCCGGGGTCAGAATCATGCCCGAGGCGGTGAACTGAATGTGGACGGAAGAGGCTGCGGAGCCCCCGTTCTCCAGTGGCAGCGCGGCACCCCACGCCTGAACGGTCGAGGAGACCCGCGTTTCGGCGTCGGCCTCCTCGAATGCCTGGTCGGAAGTGAACAGTGCCGTAAACACGGCTTCCCGCGCCGTGCGGTGGACCTCACGGTCAAGCCGCTGCAGGCGTGCGGCAAGGCTTCGGCCGGGACACAGGCCGAGCGCGACGAGACCGGTGTCGCCGCCGGCGGCGGCACGGGCGATGTTGTCCAGCCGGGATTCCAGTTCGGCCGGCGTGCCGGCATCACCGACGGAACCGGTGATGCGAATGGTGCGCGCGGGCAGGTCGGGGTCGGTGTCGCGGCGTTCATGGACCGCAACGCTTTCGTCGGAAAGGGTCAGGTCGCCGATGCGGATCATGGGGTTGCTCCTTGATGATG
>CAIJOU010000681.1 GCA_903822375.1 Candidatus Hydrogenedentota bacterium | reverse complement strand
TGGCCCTGCAGTGCATGAACCTGATGTTCGGACTCGACGAGACCGAAGGCCTGCGCTACGGAGGCATGGCCCCATGAACACCATCGTCGGGGGCGTGTGCGCGCCGCGGGGCTTTCGCGCCGCGGGTGTCGCCGCCCACATCAAGAATTTGCAGACCACCAAGAAGGACTGCGCGCTCATCGTGAGCGACGCGCCGGCCACCGTGGCCGGCGTGTTCACCACGAACAGGGTCAAAGCCGCGCCCGTGCTTTGGACGCAGGGCGTCTGCGTGCGCGAAACGGCGCGGGCCCTCTTCGCCAACAGCGGCAACGCCAACGCGTGCACCGGCGCGCAGGGGCTGGCCGACGCGCAGGCGACGGCCGAGATGGTCGCCGACGCGCTGAACGTGGCCATCACCGAGGTGTGCGTGTGCAGCACGGGCGTCATCGGCGTGCCCCTGCCCATGGACCGCATCGCCAACGGCGTCAGTGACTGCCTCACGGCGCTGGCCGACACGGGCGGGGCCGACGCGGCCCAGGCCATCATGACGACCGACAAGGTGGCCAAGGAAATCGCCGTGGAGGTGCCGCTCGACAGCGGCACGGTGCGCATCGGCGCCATCGCCAAGGGTTCGGGCATGATCGCGCCCAACATGGCCACCATGCTCTGCTTCATCACCACCGACGCGGCCGTGCGCGCGGCCGATTTGCGCGTGCTGCTCGCCGAGTGCACCAGGCAGTCCTTCAACTGCGTCTGCGTGGACAACGACAGCAGCACCAACGACACGCTGCTCTGCCTGGCCAACGGCCAGTCCGGCGTGCCGCTCCTGGAGCCGGGCACGGCGGACTATGCCGCCTTCGCCATCGCGCTCCGCAAGATCTGCGTCGCCATGGCGCAGGCGCTCGTGCGCGACGGCGAGGGCGCGACAAAGTTCATCGAGATCGTCGTCGAGGGCACAAACACCGACGCCGAGGCGCAGCTTGCCGCAAAGGCCGTGGCCCAGTCGCAGCTCTGCAAGACGGCCTTCTTCGGGCAGGACCCGAACTGGGGCCGGATCGCCTGCGCCGTGGGCTATTCGGGCGCGGAGTTCGCGCAGGAGCGCCTGGGCATCTCCATCGAGGGCCTGCAGGTGGTGCGCGACGGCACGCCGACCCCGTTTGAGGAGGCCCAGGCGGCGGAACTGATGAAGCGGCACGAGATTCATGTGCATGTGTCGCTGGGCGCGGGCCCCGGCCGCGCCGTGTACTGGACCTCGGACCTGAGCCACGACTACGTGAGCATCAACGCGGATTACAGAAGTTGAACACCGGGAGGACACCCATGCAGCGATGGATTGAAAAGGCCGACGTGCTGATCGAGGCGCTGCCGTACATCCGCCAGTTTGAGGGCAAGACGGTCGTCGTCAAGTACGGCGGCGCGGCGATGCTGGAACCGGCGCTGCGCGCGAACACCGCGCAGGACATCGTCATGATGCGCTACCTCGGGCTCAATCCGATCGTGGTGCACGGCGGCGGCCCGGCCATCAACGGCATGCTCAAGAAGCTCAACATCGAGTCGCGTTTCAGCAAGAACGGGCTGCGCATCACCGACGAGGCCACCATGGACGTGGTCGAGATGATGCTGGCGGGGCGCGTGAACAAGGACATCGTCAACCTTATCAACCAGGCGGGCGGCGAGGCGGTCGGCCTGAGCGGCAAGGACGGGCGGCTCTTCTACGCGCGCAAGACCATGGAGGACGGCGAGGACATCGGGCTGGTCGGCGAGATCATCGGCGTCAACCCCAAGGTGATCACGGCCGTGCTCGGCGCCGGGCTCATCCCCGTCATCGCGCCCATCGCCACCGACATGAACGGCGGCACCTGGAACGTCAACGCCGACACCGCAGCGGGCGACCTGGCCGCGGCCATTCAGGCCGAGAAGCTCGTCTTCCTCACCGACACGCCCGGCCTGCTGCGCGACAAGAATGATCCGGAATCGCTCATCCACCGGCTGCATTCGCAGGATGTGGAGGCGCTGAAGCAGAAGGGCGTGATTTCGGGCGGCATGGCCCCCAAGATTGACGCGTGCCTCAAGGCGCTCGATTTCGGCGTGCGCCGCACCCACATCATCGACGGGCGCGTGCCGCACAGCCTCCTGCTTGAGATCTTTACCGACAAGGGACTCGGCACGCTGGTCAGCCACGATGTGGCGGCCGGTGCGGCCGGCGGGTGATGTCATGGGACTGAACCAATACTACGAGTTGATCGTGCGGGGCGGCGTGCTGATGTGGCCGATCCTGCTGTGCTCCATCGTCGCGCTGACCATCATCATCGAGCGGTTCTTGGCGCTGCGCCGGGCCGACGTCGACGCGCGCGAGTTCATGGACGCCATGCGCCAGGTCCTGCGGCAGGACCGCGTTCAGGAGGCGCTGGAGCAGTGCGACGAGTCCAACGCGCCCATCGCGCGCATCATGAAGGCGGGCATACTCAAGCACAACCGTCCCAAGGACGACATCCGCGAGGCCATCGAGGACGCGGCCCGTTTCGAGGTGCCCCGGCTTGAGCGCTATCTCTCCGGTCTGGCCACTTGCGCCACCGTCGCGCCCATGCTGGGGCTGCTCGGGACGGTGCAGGGCATGATCAAATGCTTCGCGCAGATACAGAACAAGCGCGGCCAGGTGAGCCCGGCCGATCTGGCCGAGGGCATCGGCAACGCGCTCGTCGCCACCGCCGCCGGACTGATCGTGGCCATTCCGGCGCTCATCGTCTACAACTACTTCGTGACCCGCGTGCAGGGCATGGTGACCGAGATGGAGGCCAGTTCCTCCGAGCTGATGGACCTGCTCACGCGCCGTCACAACGACCGCGAGTACTAAGGCCGTGCGCTTTCCGCGAAATGGCGGACTGAAAGTCCGGGCCACCCTCGACATGACCTCCATGGTCAATGTCGTGCTGCTGCTGCTGCTCTTTTTCATGCTCACCTCCTCCTTTGTTGTCCAGTCCTCCGTGCCCATCGAAATGGTTCAGAGCGAGGGCGCGGCCCAGATGGAGCGCAAAGACATGACCATCACCCTCGCCGTCGGCGAGGGCGGGCCCGACAACGGCGGCGGCGTGTTTGTGGAGGAAACGCCCGTCAACGACTGGGCCGGGTTGAGCACCGCACTGATGGAACTGAAGAGCAGGAATCCCGAGGCGCAGGTCATGGTACGGCCTGACAAGAACGTGCCCACCGAACGGCTCATGCGGGTTCTCGGCATCGCCAACGGCGCCGGGATCACCCACTACGGCATCGCCGCGCAGCAGCCCACCGCGCCGCAGGGAGAGTGACCATGCCCGCCCGTACCGCAGGCGTCCCGCCTGCCGCGTCGCGGACACCCGTGCCCGTCCGCACACGGGACCGCAGATGGCCCGTGCCGCCGCGGCTCGCCGCGGCGTTCCTGATAGCCACAACCTTTCATCTGTCCATGGTCACGCTGTTCCGCATCGTGGTCGTCTTTCCCGAGACCCAGGCCAAATACTGCCAGGTTCAGATATTTTCCGAGGCCCCCCCCATGGTTGTTGCGGATGCGTCCCCACGAACCGAACCAGGCGGACTGCACCTGCGCGGGCCGCAGTTGGCTGAGGCGCGGATCGAACTGCCCACCATGGACTTCACCGAGCTCAAACAGCTGCAGGTGCGCAGCGAGGCCGGGACCGACCCGGCCGCCATGTATCCCGCATTCGAACCCAGCGACCTCTGGGGCAAGACCGCCGTCGGTCTGCAAGACTTCGGCCTGACACTCCTCAAAATGGCCTTTCCGGAAACCCCCGCCGCACCGCAAAACACGCGGCGCGTGGTCGCCAAGCATCATCCCGCCCCCGGCTACAACGGCGAGATCGTCTGGGACACGGAGCCGCGCGATCGTGAACTGCTGTTCGCACCGCCCATTAGCGCACTAGCCGACGCGGCCAACGCCGGGCTTCACTGGCCCGTGGAGGTGGTGCTGACCGTCACCCCCGCCGGACGTGTGGTCGGTGCGTACTGCCCCCCTGTGGACGATGCCGGCGTGGTGACTGCCATTCAGGCTGCGGCGATGACCTACCGTTTCGCCCCCCTGCCCGCCGACGCCGGCGCGGAGGCCGGCGCCGCTGCAAAACAGATGGCCACCCTGTTCATCCGGCCCGCGGAAGAACAGCCATGATCACCCGTCTAAGGGGACTGTACCCCATTTCCGCCAAAGACTTCGCATCCCAGCAATGCGCCATGCCGGAAATGGGGGACTGTACCCGGACCTGCGCGCCATGATCACCATCAGCCTCACCACGGCCGTCATCCTCTACAGCGCGCTCATCCTGCTTGGCGCGGCCACGCTCTGGCTCTTTGGTGAACTCGGTTCGCGGCGGACGCTGCGCGTGCTGGAAAAGCAGAATCTCTGGCGCTGCGCCTACTGCGGCTACGCCTACCTCGACGAAAGCGCCGACCTCCATTCCCGCTGTCCCCGCTGCAACAGCATCAACATCATCGAAGAGGCCCAGGACCGCGTCGTCGCGCGGGAGAAGGAACGCTTCGTTGAAGCCCATCCCCTCCCGGTCGAACCGGAAACCGAAAGCGACGAACCCCGCCGCAACCCCTCCCATCGCAAACGCACCCGCGGCGGCCACAGAGGACCAAGAAGGCACCGGTAGGGAGCGCAGGGTGTGCGCAGCGAAGCGGAGCGCACCGATACTGGGAGCGCCGGCGTCCTCGCCGACCGTGTTCGTGGGACGCTGCGGACCGTGCCTCCACACCGGGGCAAGTCAATCTACAAATTGGCCTCAACGTCGCGGGCTCATTACGTTGCGCAATTCCATTCTTGGCCCCAAAGGGGCCATACAACAGTAGCCCCGGGTTCCCTGCGGTCACCCGGGGTAAATCAAACAATTCGCACACGTCCCCGAAGGGGGCGAACCCATCGGGGACCACGCGTCAACACCTTGTTCGCCCCCTTCGGGGACGGACACCTTTTGCGCTGCTCACCACGGGTTCCGCTTCGCTCCACCCGTGGCTACTTTTGTCCGGCCCCTCCAGGGCCGAAGAATAGAAACGGACAAACGCCGCTTTGGCCGGTCCAACGCGAGGCATCAGCCAAAGCGGTGTCGCCGCTACGCTCTGCCACCGCACTCCATAACCCGAAGGGGACT
>CAIJOU010000680.1 GCA_903822375.1 Candidatus Hydrogenedentota bacterium | reverse complement strand
CCTAGCCAATCTCCAAGCCGCTCTCCGCGAACTTCCGAATGCGCTGATCTTCGACAACGACGACCTGCGAACCCCATTCCGCCAGGTTGCCGTCTTTCAGAACGGTCAGCGGGTGAGTCTGAACCCCCCGATACCCAGGTGGCTCAAGGCCCTGCTGCCGTAGCGGACTTCTGCATCTCCCTGACCACGGTTTACTGATCACTGACGACTGGTTTCTGGTTACTGATCACTTCCCCCCGGACTTCTCCCTTTCCCCAGCCCGGAGCACATCCGCGTAGTCCTCCGCGGCGGAGAATAACTGGCTGAACTGGACCGGGTGTTGACAATGCGGACACATGCTGAGTAACCCCGGTTCAGCAAAGGCAGAGGCGGTTAAATCGAGGCCAGACAATCCTCGCTTCTGACTTCTCCGGACTTCCTTGGTACGGCGTAGCCACCTGGCGAAGACGGCTGTCTCCTTTCCTGAATGGCAACGACGGCGGCGAGTGGCGGCGCGAACTCCTGCCCGCCCACGGGACAGCGTGCCCGTTTGGGTCCTGTGTTCGATGGCACCCACGTGAATGCAGCGCAATTGCAGATTGGCCAATGACGGGTCCTATCCCTTCGTTCGCTCCTTCTAATCATCGTTGGCTTTGTCGTGAAACAACAAGTTTCGCAATGTGAACACGGCCATCGGTTGCGCCGCATGCAAACACTCCTTGCCGAGTTACTGCCGTCACAGCAGTTATCGGGGTATCGAAGGTAAGACTGCAGGTAAGCCTTCCGAGGCGCATATCCAGGATCTTAAGAAGTCCATTCCGTCTGCCAAGCACTATGTAGTCCCGCTGTAGTGAGATGCTGTCGTCCTCGAAGAATCCCAAGCCGACGACTTGCTTGTACTCTCCTGTGGCTATTTTCCACAAACGCAGTCCTCTCCAGTTCCCGCCCGCTACCAAAGCGCCATCCCATGAGATCGCCACTGAACCAAGTAGGCCATCGGCAACACGGCACCTACGAAGCGGACGGGCCAGAGGGTCTTTCCGTCTACCCAATCTTAACTCCCACACTGCAATTGAGTTTCCGAGGGCGTCGCAAGACGCCACACGGTTACCACTACCCGCCAACCACACTTTGGGCGCCCGACCGAAGTGGGTATAGGGCAATTCCAGGCAGTTGCACCCTTCCTGCACAGTCCAAGCTCTCAGACTCCCATTTTCAGAGACTGCCACGACGTAATTGCGGTCCGGTGTAACAGCAATCGCTTCTACCCTTTCCAGGTCCTCTCCCCAAGCACCTTGCTCCCATTGTCTCTCCCAGACGCAACGTCCAGTCCCAACGTCCCATAATGCGACAGCTCCCAGAGAACCGCAGACGACCCTCCTGTCATCGACCATGCATGCCGACGAAACAGACCCCGCCTTTCGCAAGACATGGATACACCGCCTGTTCCTGAGATCCCACACCTTGAGGGTGTGATCGGATGACCCAGACACGATCCATCTTTCGTCGCGCGTGATAGAGATCGTCGTCACTGCCGACGTATGCTGGTCGCGCGCGACAGGTATTGAATGCTCATCTCGAAGCTTCCAGACTCGTATCACCCGGTCTTGCGTGCCGGAAACAGCGTAACCGTTCACAAGGTGAACCGCATTTTCCGCGAAGAACTGCCTCCGGTGACTGAGTAAGGAATCAGGAGGAATCCAGCAACAGAGAAGGAACGGGGCGGCCATTGAAGTGGGCACGGATGGCGGCGTGGATCCCCT
>CAIJOU010000679.1 GCA_903822375.1 Candidatus Hydrogenedentota bacterium | reverse complement strand
GGCGCGCTTCTATTCGAACCGCGGCAAGGCGCAGTCCATTCTGCTGTTCCTGCCCGACCGTGTTTTGGTCATTGAAGAATGGGCCGACTTGGCGCTGAGCGATTTCGAGGAAAAGGTGCGCGTGGTCATGCCTTACTTGGGCGAGGCACGGCAGATTGACCGCTTTCTCGTGCATGCCGCCACAATACGGTCCACGTTTGCCTTGACTCATTACACCGATTCGCGCGTCTTCCTCCTCGATGCGGCCTGCGGCCTGGCCGGAAAGATTACACCCCATTTCCAGAGGCCCGTGGCCACCGGTGGCCTGCGCTTTGTGCTGCCCGAAACACCGGAGCACCCCGGCGCGCTGCAGGTCAACATCGAATCTTTCCGACACAGCAACGACGAGATGTTCGTCGAGGTGAAGGGTGTCTATGGGCGGCAGCAGGTGTTGGTCGGCGAGGGTGAGGAGGTCATCCGCAACCTGCGCCAGGTGCGGCATTTTGTCAGCGAGCGGGTCTATCCGTTCCTCCAGCAATTCGACCAACCCTCCGGGGTCGGCGCATGAGCCGTTCCGTTGTTAGCATCTGGCCCGCCCTGCCCAAGTCAGTCATCCGGCCGGAAATATACGGCCATTTTTCCGAGCATTTGGGGCGCTGCATCTATGAGGGCATCTGGGTGGGCGAGGGCGCGCGCATTCCCAACGAGAACGGCTTGCGGCTGGACGTGCTTGCGGCGCTCAAACATCTGCGTGCGCCGGTTGTCCGCTGGCCCGGCGGGTGTTTCGCTGACGATTACCACTGGCGCGACGGCGTCGGCCCGCGTGGCGAGCGGCCCGTGACGGCGAATGTGTGGTGGCGTCAGGGCGAGCCCAATGAATTTGGCACAAACGAGTTCATGCGCTTCTGCCGTGCCCTGGGTTGCCAGCCCTACCTGTGCGCCAATGTCGGTTCCGGCAGCCCCCGCGAGGCCCGCGATTGGGTCGAATACTGCAACTTTGGCGGCGACTCGTCACTCTCCGCGGCCCGTGGCTGCGACGGAAGCCCCGAACCCCACGGCGTGAAGTATTGGGGTGTCGGCAATGAGAACTGGGGGCACGGTGGGCGCCTCAGCGGCGGCGATTACGCCGGGGAATTCGCCCGCCACGGCAATTACATGAAGGCGGTGGACCCCTCCATAGAGTTGGTCGCCTGCGGCTGTCTTAAGTCCCCCTTTGAAGGGGGATTTAGGGGGATGTTCGGGCAGACAACAGTTCCATGGGAGGCGGGAAGAGGTTCCATCCCGAATGACTGGAACCTCGACTTTTGCGCCGGCATGAAGCATCCTGACCTGATTGACCATCTCGCATTGCACCGCTATTTTTCACGCGGTTCGGGCAAAGACTTTACAGACGGCGATTTCCGCAGCCTCTTTGCCGACGTGTTCACCCTGGAACGCGACTTGAAGTTGACCGAGTCCCTCCTGACCTACTACTACCCCGACAAGTTCGTCGGGATAATGCTCAACGAGTGGGGCATGTGGCACCCGGAAGCCCAGGTGGAAAACGGTCTGGAGCAGGCGCACACCCTGCGCGACGCATTGCTGGCGGCGAGTGTTTTGAATCTTCTCAACCGCTGGTCGCACCGAATCACCATGGCCAACATTGCGCAAACGATTAATGTGCTGCAATGCCTGGCCATGACCCAGGGCGACCGGATGTTCCTGACCCCCACATATCACGTATTCGATATGATGCGGCCGCACATGGGAGCCAGGGCCCTCACGCACGAAACTGACAGTCCCACCTACTCGACCCAGACAGGCGCGCAGTGCGGTTCCAAATCCCCCATTGAAGGGGGTGCCGCGAAGCGGCGGGCGATGTCCGGGTTGGGTGGGCACGAAGGGCCGGGGGATGCCTGCAACGTGCCGCTGCTCGATACCAGCGTTTCCCTGGTCGGGAAGAAAATCCTCCTTACCGTGGTGAACCGTTCTCTGGACGCTGATTTGGAAACGATGATTCAAGTCCGCGAGTTGAGGGTCGCCTCAGTCTCCGCCAAGGTCATGGCGGCTGCCGACCCACACGAGGCAAACAGCTTCGCTGTTCCTTCGGCCGTGACCTCCAGACGGACCAAGGTCGAGGCCGTAGAGGGGGGGGGCATTGTTCATGTGTTTCCCCGCCATTCCCTGACCTCGCTGACCATTACCCTGGAATAGACCGGCCATGAAAGTGACGAGGGAACCAATGGTCTCGGTGCTCATGCCGGTCTACAATGCCGCCGACACGGTGGAGGCCGCGGTGGATTCCATCCAGCGGCAGGATTTCGCCGCATGGGAGTTGGTCGCCGTCGATGACGGCTCCACGGACGATTCCCGCGGGATTCTCATGGAGTTGGCGCGGAAGGACACCCGTATCCGGGTTGTTCCCATGGACCATGGAGGCATTGTGGCGGCATTGCGGGAGGCCGCAAGGCAGTCTCGCGGAGCCTATTTTGCCCGCATGGACGCGGACGATGTGGCCAGACCGGAAAGATTGCGCCTGCAACTGGCCTGCTTTGCCGCCGACCCCGGCTTGGGCGTCTGTGGAGGAAAAGTGCGCATGATGGGCGATTCCATCGGTTCTGGACGCCGTCGCTATGAGGATTGGGTCAATTCTTTGGTCAGCCATGAGGCCATCGTGCGCGAGATTTTCGTGGAATGCCCGCTGCCCCATCCGACCTTCATGATTGCACGGGACTGGTACGCGCGTTCTGGCGGCTATCGCGAATGCCCATGGCCGGAGGATTACGATCTCGTCATGCGGTTCTGGTTGGCGGGAGCCCGCTTCGCCAAGCCCGAGCCCGTCATTCTGGACTGGCGCGACCACCCCGCAAGGTTGTCCATGAATGACCCGCGCTATGGCGAGGCGGCGTTTCGTTCACTCAAGCGCCATTACTTGGCGCTGCTGCCCGCCCGGGCCGGTCGCCCTCTCTACCAATGGGGCGCCGGAGAAGTCGGCAAACGCTGGTTGCGCGAGTGGGGCAGTGGGGCTCCGGTCGCGGTCGTGGACATCAATCCCCGCAAAATCGGCAGGACTATTCACGGAGTCCGCGTAATTGCGCGGGAAGAACTGCCCGCTCCCGCCGGGGCTTTTGTGGTGGTCATGGTGGGCACACCGGGTGCCCGGGAAGAAATTCGCGACATGTTGCGCCCCCGCGGATTCCGCGAATGCCCGGACTATTTGTTTCTTGCATAGAGGTAAAACACGCTGCGAATCCCCGCAGCGAACGCAAGCTTTAGAGAAACCCGTTCCAAAGTGTACACTGTCATCCCATGGAGGATGGGCCCATAACCGGGCAAAGACTCAAATCGCCTCGAAAATGAAGTCCATTCTGTCCATATGGTCCTTAAGTTCCAGGGAGTCCATGCCTTGAACAATTCCAAGGTCAACCCGGCTGCCCATGCGGGAACCAGTCCGGGTCAAAGGATATTTATGTCCGAATGGACGGGAATAAACGCTGTAAACCTTTTGTCCGCGGAAAACGTTTGAAATGATGAGTGACATGAACACAGTCGGTCTGGAGCGATCCGGAACAGACGACGCCACGTTGGCTATTGCCGCCGGGCGTGGTGATGTGGCCGCATTCGAGGAAATCGTGCGGCGCTATCAGGGTCGTGTGTATGCCACCGCCTACCGGGTGACCGGCAATCGCGAAGATGCGCTGGATGTCACGCAGGACGCACTGGTAAAGGCCTATCAGAAAATAGGCACATGGGCGCCGACGGGAAGTTTTCTCTCGTGGCTGCTTCGCCTGACGACAAATCAGTCGATTGACCATTTGCGCCGAAGAAACCGGCGGAAGCAGGAGCCTTTGGATGAGGCTTTTGTGGGTCAGACCGAGGGCGCGGCGGTGGAACCCACGGTGGACAGTACGGAAAGCGTCGTGCGCGGCCGGGAAATTGACGCCCGCGTGCGGGGCGCATTGGTGAAATTGTCCAATATGCAGCGGACCGTGTTTGTGCTGCGCCATTTTGAAGAGTTTTCCCTGGCAGAAATAGCCGAAGAATTGGGCTGTACTGTCGGCAGTGTCAAGGTTCACCTCTTTCGCGCGCTCAAGAAGTTGCGCGTTGAACTGGGGGACCTGGCCCCGGATGACAGCCGCAACAATCGAGGCGAAACGTGATGATTCTTTGGACGAAACGGAGAAAAGTGGAGGCGTTGCTGGCGGCCTCGCTGTACGAGCCGCTGGATGACGCGGAACGGCGGACGCTGAACAACGCCCTCGCCGCAGACCCGCGATTGCGGGCTGAGGCGGAGGCGCTCGCAGGCGTGCGGCGTGCGGTGCGGCTGGATGCGCCCGAGTTCACTGGCGATTTGGTGCCACTGTTGCATGCGCGCCTGCTCGAAACAACGCCGCAACACAGGGCGCGCGTTTCTTGGCGCTGGGTTTCCGGTGCTGCGTTGGCCACCGGGTTGGCCGCGGTCTTGTTCGTCTCGCTACCGGGCCTGCCGGGATTTGGACCAAGTGCAGCACCAATGAATGCCCAAACGGCCCCTCAATTGGCTCCTTCGCCGGTCAAGGAGGCTGTTTCAAAAGCGAACAGCATGATGGCCTCGCGCGATTTTGCCGGTGCACGAACTGTGTTGAATCAGGCGCGTGCCTCCAATCCTAAAGACGCGGTTGCCGGAGAGGCGCAGCAATTGCTTGCCAATCTGGAATTTACCGAGTTTCAGCGTTATCCCGAAGCCTATGCGGCTTATGAACGCCTTCGGACAAACCATCCCGATACTTTCATGAACAGCCCTGAAAGCATTCAGCGCTTTAATCTGCTGGATGAGGCGCGACGTGCGGGGTACGCGCCCATGTACGCACTCGACGCAATCCGAAACCATCCGAGTAATGGCTTTGAGCAGTGTGAACGGCTTGTGGCGCTCTATCCCGACTCCTTGGCCGCCTCGCTGGCGATGAACGAAATGAGGTCACTGGTGGGACTGCCAGGACAGTTGGACGGCCCTTCGCATGTCGTGGCGTTGGAACGGGTGCGGAACCGCTGCAGCGACCCGGTGGCCGTGGCGCAGGTCACTCTTGCCTTGGGAAATGCATACAGGGATGACCTGTGCGACAGTGGCAGCGCCCGACTTTTCTACAAAGAAGCCGCTTCGAGCGGCCATTCGGCCGTGGCTGCCCACGCCCAGGAAGCCTTGGCGAAACTTGTCATCGATGCGCAGTGATTCTGAGTGCTTGCCGCTTCGGCTCCCGCTGTGTTAACATATTGATATATAAACCACTTGCAAAGATTGGGAGCCCCCTGAGTGCCAGCATATAGCGGTCTTGAACAGTACTTGATTCGCCAGGGCTTGCTCGACGAAACCCGTATGGACCGGGCCAAGAGTGAGGCGGCGAAAGGCGGTACTTCTGTAGTCCACGTTATCTCCCAGTTGGGCTTCGCCCCGGCGGAGAAGGTCTACCAGGCACTGGCGGACTTTTGTGAGATGCGTTTCGTGCTTCCGTCCAAGATGGACATCCCCCCTGAACTCATCGCGAAAGTGCCTGCCCGTTTTGCCACGCACTATGGTTTCGTTCCGATTCAGGAGCGCAACGGGGTCCTGGTGGTGGCCATCAGCGAACCGCTCAACGCCCAGTTGCTCGACGATATACGTCTTGTGCTGAAACGGCGCGTTGAGGCGGTGGTGACCACCCCCCAGGAAATTGGCCGGGTGACCAGGGACCTCTATGGCGTCGGCGCGGACACGATGGAGAAGATCCTCATCAATGCCGACGGCATGGAGGGGGTCGTAAACCTGGAGGGAATGCAGGTCAGCTCCGATCTGGGTGATGACAGTATTGACGCATCCATCATCAAGTTCGTGAATGAGCTTATCCTGGAGGCAATACAGTCCGACACAACCGACATCCATATCGAGCCGTTTGAGGAAAGCCTGCGGGTTCGTTACCGCATTGACGGCATACTCCACCAGGCGCCGACCCCGCCCTCGATACGCGGATTCCACGCCGCCATCGTGTCACGCATCAAAATCATGGCCAACCTGAACATCGCCGAAAAGCGGCTCCCCCAGGACGGCAAGATCCTGGCCTCGTTCAGCGACGCCCATTATGATTTGCGCGTGTCCATTCTGCCGACCCCCCACGGTGAATCGGTGAACATCCGTATTCTGAGCCGTACCTCAATGGCCATGACTCTCGATCAGTTGGGCTTCCTCCCGGAAGATATGGAAATATTCAGCCGGCTTATCAGCAAGCCGCACGGGATCATCTTGGTCACCGGCCCGACCGGAAGCGGCAAGACCACAACCCTGTACGCCGCGCTGGCCAAGCTGAACCAGGTGGACCGCAAGATAATCACCATTGAGGACCCGATTGAGTATCAGTTGGCCGGCATTTCACAGATGCAGGTGCAGCCCAAGATAGGTTTCGATTTCGCGCTGGGATTGCGGTCCATGCTCCGTCACGACCCGGACATCATGCTGGTCGGCGAAATCCGCGACCACGAGACGGCCGAAATGGCCATCCGTTCCAGTCTCACCGGCCACTTGGTCCTGAGTACCCTGCACACGAACGACTCTGCGGGCGCCGTGACCCGTCTGGTGGACATGGGCATTGAGCCCTTCCTCATTTCCAGCACCATGATTGCCTCCATCGCCCAGCGCCTGGTGCGGCGGATTTGCGCGCATTGCGGCGCGCCGCACGAACCCGACACCGTCGTCTTGCGCCATGAGTTTGGCATTGGTCCGGAGCACATGAAGGGCGGCAATTTCCGGATGGGCGCGGGCTGCGACGAATGCAGGCACACGGGCTATCGGGGCCGCTTGGCCACCTACGAAATACTGGCTTTCACGGACCAGATCAAGGAGATGACCGTGCAGCGCGCAAACGCGCTGGAGATCAAGCGGGTTGCGGTGCGCAACGGAATGAAGACCCTCCGCGCCTCAGGCTGGCAGCGCATCTATTCCGGTGACACAACGCTGGAAGAGGTGCTTCGGGTGACCGCCGATTCGGAGGTGATAGGTTTCGAACTGGAAGCCGGCCATGCCCCAGTTCCGGTATGAGGTAAAGAAAGGCCCTGGCGCGGTCGCCAAGGGGGTTATTGAGGCCGAGAACCAGCGTTCCGCCATCGCGCGCCTGCGCGACATGGGCTATTTCCCCATCCGGGTCGAGGAGGCGGAGGAGGAACAGAAGAAAGACACGTTGCGCGAGGCCCTGGCGCGCGTCCGCCTCAAGGACCGCAACCTCTTTTTTCGCCAGTTGGCTAATCTGTGCGAATCCGGAATGATGATCACTCGCGCCCTGCGGACCCTCGTCGAGCAGACCGAGAACCCCAAGCTCGCCAAAATCATCGACCAGCTCCGCGACGATGTCCAGAAGGGGAGCAGTCTGGCCGAGGCGATGGACAAACATCCGGTCGTGTTTCCCGCCATGTATTGCAGTCTCGTCCGGGCCGGCGAAACCGGCGGCATGCTCGAAGAGGTCCTGTGGCGCATATGCGCGTTCGGCGAGCAGGAGGAGGAACTGCGGGGCAAGGCCCTGTCCGCCATGGTGTATCCCGCCTTCCTCACAACGGTGGGTTCCATAGCCATCTTCATTCTGGTTTCTTTCGTGTTCCCCAAATTCATCAAGGTATTCGAGGAGTTTCACGCGCAACTGCCCCTGCCCACCGTGATAGTCATGGCCATCTGCAAGTTCATGGGCGCCTGGTGGTGGGCCGTGCTCGCGGGGCTGATACTGTTGGGGACGCTGCTGGTGAGGTGGGCGCGCACGGAGGACGGACAGCGGCGGGTGCACGGGTTCCTGCTCAAGGTGCCCGTGGTAAAATCGGTCATTCTGAAGTACGAAATGGCCAAGTTTGCGCGCACTCTGGGGACGCTCATGGATAACGGCGTCCCAATTCTGACGTCTATAAAGATTACAGCCGAGACGATGACGAACGTGCACATTCGTGACGAGGTCAGCCAGATGCACATTGGCGTGACCGAGGGCGACAGCCTGAGCGAGACGATGCGGCGCGGAAAATTCTTCCCGCCCATGGTCATGAGCATGTTTGCCGTCGGCGAGGAGAGCGGCCGCGTCGGCACCGTGGCAAAGCGTGTCGCCGATGCGTATGATCTTGAGGTGGACCGCGCGGTGAAAGCGCTGACGTCCCTGTTCGAGCCGCTGCTTATTGTTATAATGGGTGTGATCGTGGGCTTCCTGGTGATTGCCATGCTGCTGCCCATGTTGAATCTGAGTTCAACCGTCGGTTCCTGACAGGTGTCCCAGCCGCGGCGCGCCGGTGCGTTATACTGGATGCGGAGTGGCAAAAACTGTGGAGAGAGACTTATGAAGCCCAATGGTGGTTTTACACTCATCGAACTCATTCTTGTGACGGTGATCATAGGCATTCTGGCCGGAATGGTCGCGCTCAACTACAGCGGTCGTGTCAGGGACACGCAGATTCGCGCCTCAAAGGGCGACATATCGAGCTACAGCAGTGCCGTGGACATGTACGCGCTGGACAACAACGACGAGTATCCAAAGTCGCTCAATGACCTCGTCGGCGGCAAGCGCAACTATGTCCGCGAGGTGCGCCCTGACCCGTGGGGAAACCCCTACATTTACACCCCGCCCACGGACGTGTTGAAGGCCGACTACAAGATATTCTCCGCCGGTCCCGATGGCGTGCCGGGAAACGACGACGACATCACCTCAAGCACGGCGGACCCGAATGCCAAGAGGGGCACGGGCACGACAAAATCCCAATAGCCGCGACCCTGTTCTCGCGGCCTGGCGCAGCCCATGATTGCACTGAAAAAACGGGAGATCCGTCCGGTCCATCGCGGTCCTTTGACGGGACTGCACGTCCGGACGGGTTTTACCTTTCTGGAACTGATCGTCGTGCTCGCGCTGCTCGCGATCATCTCTGCGATCATCGTGCCCGTCTATGTTCGCTCCATGAACGGCATACAGATGCGCAGTGCCAGAAACGGCCTCATCGGCACACTCCGCTTCATACAGGAATTGTCCGTCAAGGAGTCCAGGGAGTTTCGGCTCTATGTTGACGCCAAGAAAGGCACGTACTGGGTGATGCGGATGGCTAAAGTGGTGGACGGCGAGAAGAAGTTCGAGCCGATCGAAGAAACTTGGGGCGCCGAAACGCAACTGCCCGAGCAGTTCGTCATCACCCACATCAAGGCGCGGAAAGACCGGGGTGAAAAGGGCATCTTTATAGCCTGCCTGCCAAACGGGGCTTCCGACCAGGCGGTCATCAGCGTGCGCGACGACCATGTAAGGGGTCGAAACTACAAGATTGTGGTGCTCGGGCCGATGGGCAAGATAGAGGTGCAGGAATGATGGCCCGCATCGGCAGGAGAGGGTACATCTTCGTCGAGACGCTCGTCGCCATGGCACTCTTGAGCGTCAGCACGGTCGTGATTCAGGAGGCCGTCCGGCAGGCCATTCTGGCCCGCGGCGAGGCGATGGACTACACCACGGCCCGCTTTCTGGTGGAGAAGGTGCTGGCCGAG
>CAIJOU010000678.1 GCA_903822375.1 Candidatus Hydrogenedentota bacterium | reverse complement strand
TGCATTCCGAAACCGCCGCCGGCTGCCGGAACGTGCCCGGCGACACCGCGCGCACCGCATAGTAGAAGTGGTGTTCGCCCGCGTCCAGCTTGTCAAAGGCCAGCACCAGCCGGTCGTCGCGCACTTCCAGGAAGGTTGGCGTTACGCCGGCGTTCTTCTGGGTGCTTTCCTCGGGCGGCGTTTCTGCCGAACCGTCTCCGCCGTTGTTGTCACCATCATCCCCGCCTTCTGCGGATTCTTCCGCATTTCCGGATTTGTCCGCGTTCTCGTCCTTGTTTTCCTTGGCCGCATCTTCCGAGGACTCGGCCGTTCCCAGACCCAGTGCCGCGACGGCGTCCGCATCGAGCCGTGGATTGGCCACTTCAAGACCGGCCGGGAGCAGATCGGACACGATGATATTCTCCCGCTCCGATTCCAGCGTCAGCTTGAGGTCAACAAGGTACATGCCGCCATGGGCAAAGGGTGCGTCCGCCTCAACGGCGGCTCCGTGATCGGTCACGAAGTTCCGCTCAACGTCCAATCCGCCCTCGGAGAGGGGCTCGGTTCGCGGCTGCAGCGGGACGCCCTCGGAGATGAAGTTCACGATGATCGGCACGGTCCCGGTGTTCTGCACCTGGAAAACCTTCTTCGCACCCTTCGCGCGGCCTTTGTACACCTCGAAGGCTGAAACGCCCTTTTCGCCCTCGGGCCCGGTAACCAGTGCCGAAGCCTTGCTGGTGCCGGCCTGCATCTTGCCCATGTACTGGCCCAGCGCGGCGAACACAAACGCCGCATCGTGGGTGGTCATGCCGTAATACGTGTGCTTGTCGAGCCACCCGGCCAGCTTGTTCACCAGCGGCTGCAGCTTGGCGGCGGGCAGGTTCATCTGGGAGCCGGCCAGGAGCCGCACCGCCGTGTTGCGCACTTCGGAATTCAGCGTCTGCGCGTACTCCTTCTCGTCGTAAGGCTTGCTCGGCGCCGTTTCCAGGTACTTCTTCACACGCGCCGGGTCGGCCGTGTTCTTCGCCAGCGCCGCCGCCAGCAACCAGCGCGCAGGTTCCGGCAGCGTCACCGTGTCGAAGCGCGGAATGTACTGGATGGCGTCCAGTTGCCCGTCCAGGGACAGCACATAGCACGCGTAGGCGCGGGTGTACAGGTCTGCGTTCTCCTCGCTGCGTGTCGTGTTCGGCGTTCCCTTCATGACCTTGCGCAGATAGTCCTGCAGCGAACGGAACGGTTTCTCGGGCACGGCCGCGGCATTGTCCTTAAAGACCAGCGTCAGGAAATGCGCCGCATAGACGGAGCCGTAGGGATAGGCGTCGGTGCCGCCCGGCCAGTAGGACAGGCCGCCGTTGGCTGTCTGCATCGAGAACAGCCGCGACACGCCGGCCTGAATGTACCCCTGCACCATCTTCGCCGGGTCGACGTTTTCCGGAAGGTCCTTGAGGCCCAGCAGCATCTCGGGGCTCTTCTGGATCAGATAGAGCGGCATCACCGACGACGTGGTCTGTTCGACGCAGCCGTAGGGATAGTGCAGCAGGAAGTTGAGGCTTCGCTGCAAACGATAGAGCGGATTGGCCGTTGCCGTCAGGTTGAGCACCACCGATTCATCGTCGATGAACGCCGTGTTCTGGTAGGTCTTCGTCTCGCCGGGATTGACGGCGGCCAGAACGTGGTCGGTTCGCCATGCGGCGGGCGGGCGCACCGGGAGCGGCGCATCCTGCGCCAAATGCTCAATCACCGTGTCGTCCGCGGCGTTGAGAATGTCCGCCTCCCAGAGAATCTTTCCCTGACCGATGGCGTTCGTGGTGAATTCGGTCTGGAAGTACGCCTCTTTGCCGGGCGCAAGATCAACCTTCTTCTCGCCCTTTCCGACCAGCGTGCCTTCCGTGTGCCACCGCACCACCGCGCGCCGGGCTTCCTGGGTCGTGTTGATGATGGTCGCGCCGCAGCCGAACTGGTCGCCGTAGAGCGAGAAGCGCGGCATGCTCGTCTGAAGGATGTAGGGACGGCGCACGTAGAGGTTGGCCGCCGTGGTCCCCGTGGCGGTCTTGTCCACCGCCACCGCCACC
>CAIJOU010000677.1 GCA_903822375.1 Candidatus Hydrogenedentota bacterium | reverse complement strand
CCGTGTCGGCGTCACCCGCCAGTCTATCATTAAACTTTGGCTCGCCGAACGGCTCAAGCAGGAAAGCGGGTGCTGATTTGGAGTTAATTGCTAACGGAGAAAAACCATTAGCCGTTGTGCCAGAAACGGCGGATCTGCTCTCGGCGACCTAAATCGGAACTGCCTTACTGGGAGCGCCGGCGCTCCCAGTAGGGCACTCCTGTGGGTGGCCGAGCCTTGGAATCCCCGCCGACGCTGCGTATAATTCTGTCTCGACCCGCCATATCAGACACATATGCCCTCCCTATTGAAAGGACCGGCCGCATGCCTCCATTTTTCGATGCTGACTGGAAGGTGGAACTGTTGCAACTGCGTGCGCGGTTGAATGAGATTGAAGGCACGATCTTCGCGCCGCGCCGGCCCATCGGCGACCTATGGCGCTGCGACATGGGCACGGGCCATGGTCCGGAAACGCCGCCGAAGGAGGGCTGGAACCCCTTCCAAATCATGGACCGCTGGGGCGGGCTCGACCAGACCACCTGGTTCCGCATGCGCGCGGTGGTGCCGCCGGAGTTTGCGGGCAGGCGGGTCGTGGCCATCCTCCAACCCTGCATGCACACGCATGTGAAGGGCATGCGCTTCAATGACGAATCCGGCGAGGCGCTGGCTTACGTAAACGGCAAGCCCTTCCAGGGCATCGACAAACATCATGACTTCATGGTGCTATCGGACAAGGCCAAGGCGGGCGAGACTTTTGACATCGCGCTGGAGGGCGCGGCGGGCACGCGTTATGAAATGACGCACACCTTTGGCTGCGCCGACCTGGCAGTCATGAACGCCGACGCCTGGGACCTCTACTGGGACGCGCGGGTGCTGATGGACCTCGTGGAGCATCTGCCCGAGGCGGACACCACACGGCGCCGCCTGTTCACATTGCTCTTTACCGCTGTAAGGCTGGTGAAACTGGCCGACAAGGAGGCCGAGGTCTACTGGGTATCCCTGCGCAGCGCACGCTCTCTTCTGAAGGCCCGGATGGCCGAGTTCCCGGCGGCTGCCGGTGACGGCGCGCTGGTCCTGGTGGGCCATTCGCACATCGACACAGCATGGCTCTGGCCGCTGCGCGAGACGCGGCGCAAGGTGGGCCGCACCTTTTCGACGGTGCTGCGGCTGATGGAGCGCTATCCCGAATACAAGTTCTCGGCAAGCCAGCCCGAACTGTACATGTTCGTCAAGGAGAACCACCCGGACATCTACAAGCAGATCAAACGGCGGGTGAAGGAGGGGCGCTGGGAAATCTGCGGCGCGCCCTGGGTCGAGCAGGACAGCCAAATGCCCTGCGGCGAGGCGCTGGTGCGCCAGGTCCTCTACGGCAACCGTTTCTTCGAACAGGAATTCGGCGTGCGCACGCGGGTTGCCTGGCTGCCCGACGCGTTCGGATTTCCCTGGTCGCTGCCGCAAATCCTGCGCAAAGCCCAGTTGGACACCTTCTTCACGACCAAACTGGGTTGGAACCGCTACACCAAGTTCCCGCACGGCTATTTCGAGTGGCAGGGCGCGGACGGCACGCGGATTCGCGCGCTGACGCCGGCGTGCAACTACAACGGCAATCCCATCCCCTCTGAACTGGCCACCCACTGGCAGCGCTTTCCCCAGCGCGACGCGGTGAACACGCTTCCCTTCACCTTCGGCTGGGGCGACGGCGGTGGCGGCCCGTCGCCGCGCATGCTGGAATACGGGCGGCGCATGGAGAACCTGACGGGCATGCCGCGCTGCACTTTCGGCCGGGTGCAGGACTGCCTCGACAAAATGGAGGCTTCGACATACGCGGCCGCGCTGCCCGTATGGAACGGCGAACTGTACCTCGAACTGCACCGCGCCTGCCAGACGACGCAGGCGCGCACCAAGCGCAACAACCGCAAGTGCGAATGGCTGCTGCACGACGCGGAACTGCTCTCCACCTGGGCGATGCTGACCGGCGGCGAATACGAGCAGGAGGAACTCTGGTCCGCCTGGCGCGTGCTGCTCACGCACCAGTTCCACGACATTCTGCCGGGTTCGTCCATCAACCAGGTGTATGCGGACGCCGACGAGAACTACGCCGCGCTGCGGCGCAAACTGGAGGGCATTATCGCGCGGGCGGCCACGCACATGGCCGGACACATGCCGCTCGTGGGCGAGGGCACGCCGATCATCGTGTGGAATACGCTGGGCTTTGAACGCGAGGACATCGCCGAACTGCGCATGCCGCTTCCGTCCGAACCCTTCCACATCGAGAACCCCATGGGCGACTGCCTGCCGCACCAGGTGGCGGCGGACGGCGCGCTTCTTTTCGAGACGGGCTTGGTGCCGCCGTCGGGATTCATGGCGTACCGCATCGTTTCCGGCGCGCGGCGCGCCGCCAAGAGCGGCGTGCTCAAGGCCTCGGTCAAGCGCATGGAAAACGACTTCTTCACGCTCAAGCTGGACCCCTGGGGCCGCTTCACGAGTCTGGACGACAAGGCGGCGGGCCGCGAGGTGATTGCCGAGGGCGACAGGGCAAACGTCCTGCAGCTCTTCGAGGACCGCCCGGCGGAACACGAAGCCTGGGACTTCGAGTACAACTTCACCGACAAGGTGCGGGAGCCGGACAAGCCGGAATCTCTGGAGGTCATCGAGCAGGGCCCCGTGCGCGCCGTGGTGCGCGTGGTGCGCCGGACCCAGCACAGCCACATCCAGCAGGACATCACCCTCTCCGCGCTGAATCCGCGCATCGACGTGCGCTGCCGGGTGGACTGGCATGAGAAGCGCACCCTGCTCAAGGTCGCCTTTCCGGTCGACATACTCAGCCCGCGCGCAACCTATGACATCCAGTTCGCCGCCGTGGAGCGGCCCACCCACGAGAACACGGCGTTTGACCGCGCCCGCTTCGAGGTGACCGGCCACCACTGGGCCGACCTGTCCGAGCCGGGCTACGGCGTGAGCCTGCTCAACGACTGCAAGTACGGTTATGACGTGCGCGGCAACACGCTGCGCCTGTCGCTGCTGCGCTCCCCGATAGAACCCGACCCGCACGCCGACGAGGGCGAGCACGAATTCACCTATTCCCTGCTGCCGCACGAGTTCACCTGGGACGAGCACACCGTTGAGGAGGGGCTCAAGCTCAACGCGCCGCTGCGCGCCTTCGCCGGCACTCCGGCAAACCACCGACCGCACGTCGCGCCGCTCCCGGATTACGGGGGGCTGCTCTCCACCTCCATGGCCAACGTGTTCATTGATTCCGTCAAGAAGGCCGAGGACTCGGACGCGCTCATCGTGCGCCTGCATGAGGCGCTGGGTGAACGGGGTCCGGTGGAGATTACCTTCGGCTGGCCGCCGCGGGAGGTGTGGGAATGCGACCTGATGGAGGAAAACGACGTGCTCCTCAAACACAATGAGGACGAGGTCGGGCTCTATATGAAACCCTTTGAGATTCGCACGCTCAAGGTACTGTTCTGAACAGTCTCTTGCTCTTGCTCTTAATCTTGCTCTT
>CAIJOU010000676.1 GCA_903822375.1 Candidatus Hydrogenedentota bacterium | reverse complement strand
GGAACCATGCGATATCTCTGTTAAAGTCAGTGCCCCTAGAGGTGCGGCGTTACAGATCATGGCAACAAGGTTGTGCGTGATGGAGTTCTAGCCGGGACAATGAGCCGTAGGATTACTGGCACCGATTCCGGTCAGGCGCTGGCGTATCCGTAGCCCTTGGGACCGCCGCTTGCGGGTAAGTACAAGTATCGTTGGAACCCGGCGAACAGCCTGCCGATCTCGTCGGGCCTGCCAAGGTCGGCCACGGCGTCGCAGATGGCGTTGTTGTAGCGAAGCTTGAGCAGGGGCGTCAGCTTCTCGCGGTCCAGTTCCTCGACGCCCTGTTGCACGTAGTGACCGAGCACGAAGTCGAGGAACGCCTCCTGCTTGGCGTTGAACTGCCCGTGTATCTGCGTCTTGGCCGAGGTGGCGCGTTCCGCCCTTGTGACCGGCGGCATGGCGAACGCCACGTAGGCCAGCACGTCGAACAGGTCGCTCTTCTCCGCGTCGATAATCTTCTGCATCTCCGCCATCGGTTCGCGGCCAAAGCCCTTGTCGGCCAGACCCTGTAGGAATGCCTTGCGCGTGTCCGGCACACTCCAGATGGCCCGTAGTTCCGCCTCATCCTTGAAGAAGTCCGGCAACGCCCCAAACAGACTCTCAAGGAACTGGGCGGCGGACATGGGCTTGCCGTCGGCGCTCCAGAAGGTCGTCGCCGTCATGTGCTGGATGGAGCGTTCCTTGCCGTCGGCCAGCTTGATCCTGATCTTCTCCTTCTTCCCGCACACGCACTGCACCCTGCCGCACACCGGGCAGGGTTCCTTTTCGCACACACAGGGCCGCTCCCCGCACTTGGGCCAGGGTGGTGCCGTCTTCCTTTCGCACTCGCAGGGGGAACAACCGCACTTGGCGCAGACCTCTGGCTCAATCGGGTCGCCGTCCCATGCCGGGTCGCTGAAATGGTGGTGCGCCTTAACGAAGTCGTAGATCGTGAAGTAGTCCTTGCCGTCGTACAGCCGGGTGCCGCGCCCGATGATCTGCTTGAACTCGATCATCGAGTTGATGGGCCGCATCAGTACGATGTTGCGCACGTTACGGGCGTCCACGCCGGTCGAGAGCTTCTGCGACGTCGTCAGGATGGTCGGGATGCTCTTCTCGTTGTCCTGAAAATCACGCAACCACTGGTCGCCCAGCTTCCCGTCGTCGGCGGTCACCCGGTGGCAATAGTCCGGGTCCGTGCTGGTCTTCATCTGGTTGATCAGGTCGCGCACCGCCAGCGCATGCAACTGCGTGGCGCAGAACACCAGCGTCTTTTCCCGCTGGTCGATCATGTCCATGAACAGCCGCACCCGGTAGGCTTCGCGTTCCCTGATCTCGATGACCTTGTTGAATTCCCGTTCCGTGTACCGCCTGCCGGTCTCCACCTCGCCCTCGACCAGCACGTCGTCGGGGGTGTACACGTACTCGTCGATGGTGGTCGATATCTGCTTCACCTTGAACGGCGTCAGGAACCCGTCGTTGATGCCGTCCTTGAGCGAATACACGAACACCGGTTCACCGAAGTACTTGTAGGTGTTGGTGTTCTCCGTGCGCTTCGGCGTGGCGGTCAGGCCCAACTGCACGGCAGGCGTGAAGTACTCCATGATGCCGCGCCAGTTGCTTTCGTCGTTGGCACCGCCCCGGTGGCACTCGTCGATGATGATCAGGTCGAAGAAGTCGGGCGGGTAATCGCCGAAGTAATAGGCCGGGGCATCCTCGCCCTGGGTGGCGTCTGCCGGGGACACGCCGTTCCCGGCCCCGCACATGAAGGTCTGGAAGATGGTGAAGAAGATACTGCCGTTCTTGGGCACCTTGCCCTTCTTGCGGATGTCGTCCGGGGCTATCCGCACCATCGCATCTTCCGGGAACGCGGAGAAGGCGTTGTAGGCTTGGTCGGCCAGTATGTTGCGGTCGGCCAGAAACAGGATGCGCGGACGGCGCTGGCCATCGCGGTTCAGGTTCCAGCGGCTATGAAACAGCTTCCACGCGATCTGGAACGCGATGAAGGTCTTGCCGGTTCCCGTCGCCAGCGTCAGCAGGATGCGCTCCTGCTCGTCGGCAATCGCCTCCATCACGTTCTGGATGGCGATGTCCTGATAGTAGCGGGTGCCGTGACTGCCGCCCTTGTCCTCATAGGGCACCTCGGCAAACCGGTCCCGCCATTCGTTCTGTTTCGCGAAGGTGCGGTCCCACAACGCCTCCGGGCCGGGGTATTGGGCAACGTCGCCCTCCCTGCCCGTGTCCATGTCAATGCCGTAGATCTTCTGCCCGTTGGTCGAATAGGTGAAGCGGATAGCCAGTTTCTTCGCATACTGCTTGGCCTGACCCACCCCCTCGGTGTGCGGCGCATCCCACGGCTTCGCCTCCACCACCGCCAGTTTCAGGTTGCGATACACCAGCACGTAATCGGCGATCTCCGGCTGGTTCCGCTTGCCGCCGCCCTGCAACCGCCCCGGTGCGATGCGGTACTCCCGGTGGATGCGACTGCCGTCCACGACGCCCCACCCCGCCGCCGCAAGCGCCGGGTCAATGTGTTCGGCTCTGGTTTCCGCTTCGTTCATGTTTCGCTGTCCACGGACCTTTTGTGTCTCACAGGTGATACATTACCGCAGTTATGTCTCATTTTTTACGTTTTGCGAGACAAAACGTGCGCAATGTCTCACAGATGAGCCTCAAAACGCGTCCTTTCCTTCCGTGATGTTAATCAACTCCCGGAACATGAAAACTCCAGACCGCCGCCCCTTGCCCTTTCGCAGGGGCAGAAGCAGACCCTCCTGACCCAGTATCCGCAGGATGCGGGAGGCGGTAGGCCTTGGGATGGAGGAGTAATTGGTAAACTGGGGCGAGGTGAAAATCGGCGTTTCAAAAATGAAATCGACCGCCCTGATCGCGTGTTGGGAGTGCGTCAAGTCGGCCATCTGGGTCTTCACCCGGTTGTAAAGGGAAAGGATGGACCGGGCCTTGCTCTCGTTCTCTGCCGCCTGTTCTTGTATCCCCTTCAGGAAGAAGACGCACCATCCCGTCCAGTCATCGTCGCGGGAAACGGCCCTCAGGCGCTCCTGATACTCGTCCCGGTTCGCCTCCAGATAGCCGCTCATGTAAAAGTCTGGACTGGCAAGCAGTTTGCGCTGGAACAGGTAGAGCGGGAGCAACATTCTGCCCAAGCGGCCATTCCCGTCCATGAAGGGATGGAGCGCCTCAAATTCGACGTGAAGTATGGCAAGCTGAACAAGCACGTCCAGTTCGCCGGTGTTGCCAAGATAGCGTTCCCAGTCGTCCATTCCGCCCCGCAGATGCGTCGGGGCAATGGGGACGAAGCTGGCCTGCTCTATGGTGCAACCCTTGCGGCCAATCCAATTCTGCTCATTCCGGTAGTTTCCCGGCGACTTGTCACGTCCCCGGACGCCCTGCATGAGCATGGCGTGAGCGCCCCGCAATATCTGCTGGGAAAGGGGCCGGTGCTCCATCTCACCGATGCAGGACCGCATGGCCTTGCGATAGTTGAGCACCTCCTCGGCGTCATCGCGCTTGGGTTGGGTAAGGGCTTCGGACTCGCCGCCTGCCTCGATCTCCAGCACCTCCCCAATGGTGACGTGTGTGCCCTCGATCTTGGAGGACAGCACCGCTTCCTGCGTGGTCAGGGGGGAGAGGAGTACATGCGCATTTGGGATCGCCGAAAGCAACCCATCGTAACGCGCCAAACCGGCGCTGGCGGGGCCGATCAGCGGGATGAGACGCGGCCAGTCAAGTTCCTTGGGCGGGAACTTGCCGAGATGGTATTGGACCGGCTTCGTGTTCATTGGGTGAGTTCTCCCGTGAACGCTTGGTGCAAAAGCGACTTCTTCAATGCCTCCAACGCGGCAAGTTTGCGCTGGTAGACGGATTCGAGGCGCTGGGTTTCAACCCTGAACGCATCCAATTTGGCAACAACCTTGGACTGCTCATGGACGGGCGGAAAGGAAATAGACACCTGCTTCGCGGCGGTGACGTTGAAGTGCTTCTGTGCCGCCCCTACGACGCGTCCTGCGACAAGTTCCTTGCCAACCGTGGAATTGAAGAAGAGGGCCAGATAATGGGGGTTGGCGGTCGGTCCCGGTCGCACGATTACCAAGTCGCTACAATTGCATATTGGAAGTGATTCGGGCACAACCGCCGCAGTGCCCGGATAACCGGTTCGCACTACCGCTACATCGCCCGGCCTGAGTTGGGACTTCGCCAAGGACCGATGAAAAGTCTCATCAATGAAGACCACATTGTCGAGCGAGACGAAGAATGGACGAATGTTCTGGGAACGAAGGAACGGGATGCCACCCTCCTTATACTGCGTCGCCATAGACCCTACGTGGCCAACGGTTATTTCAGCACACACATCATCAAGCCGCTTCTCCACCCAACCCTTGCCGCTCTGGGTGAAGACAGACTGGAGGTGGCTTTCAAAGATGGCACGGGCGTTCTGGAGGTTCTTTTCGGCGTTGGCCTTGGCGGTGGCGATGCCGTCAAATGCTTCGTCGAGGATGCCCACGATTCGCCGCTGTTCGGGGAGCGGGGGGACGGGAATCGGAATTGAATTCAACGCCGTCTGGTTCAGCTTGGGCTGTGCCGCGCCCGTAATGTAACTGTCAAGGGGGATGCTCTCCAAGAAAAGTTCGACGAACCGCTGTGTTGTTAGGTTCTCGAATCTCACAATATGGGCGTGATTGTTTACCCAGTACTTCCCCGTCGCCGGAAATGCGATAGGCGTGGAACGTGCCAGCAGGTTCGCCCCATCCTCTGAAATAAGAAGCGTATCTTCGTCAAAGATGTAATCGGCAACATAATCAACAATGCCCGATGCGCCGTAGTACGGGTATTCCCCGCTGACCCGATCCGCCTTTGTGATTGGTACACGCCTGCTGTCCAAATTAGTCGAGATTTGGTCGAGCGTCTTTGTCTGCCACCCCTTCATCCGAGCAACCCCCGGATGTTCTCCAGCACCTTTGCACTCTCGGCGTCCAGCGCCGCGATCTCCTTCAG
>CAIJOU010000675.1 GCA_903822375.1 Candidatus Hydrogenedentota bacterium | reverse complement strand
GCCGTCGATTGGTTCGCCACCACCGCCTCGCGCAATTCTGTCTCCGTCAGAGGCTCGGCCCGCCCGCCCCTGCGCCGATATTCTTCCGAGGCAAGACATTCGCGCAGCGCATCCGTAACGGTCCCGGAGTTCTCATGTTGACAGAGGGCAATCACGGCCCCGGCGATGCCCGCGCCCGTCAGACAGGCGCCCAACGCTCCGGCATCCAGCGCCCGGTCCACGAGCAGGTCCAAAACCGGACTGCTTGCGCCATAGGCCCCCGGGCACAGTTCTATGGGATAATCAGAACGTTGCATTTCTTCCAGAATTGAATCCGGGAGAGCGCAGTTATAACGACTTCCGTCACGGGCCAAAACCCGGTCACCGTCGTGGCCTGCGTTCATGAGTTGGCCCATCCCGACGAGGTCGCCTGCCGCCGCCAACACGGCAAAGCGACGCGCCCGCTCCGACTCCGCAATACCGAACGCCAGCGGACCGCGCAATCCTATCCGCGTGGGCCTTTGATCCTCTGGAACCGCGCCGAAATAGCGCTCATAGGCGGCATCGAAATCCGGCGGCGCATATCTTTCCCGCATTTCATCCAAAGACATCTCTTCCGGGATCTCCTTCAAGAGACTGTACAGGGTGCCATTCCCCCCCAAGCGCTCCGGTGTGATCCGCGAAAGCCGGTCCAGTCCGGCAACCAGGTCCCCGCCCAAACCCGAGTCCAGCGCCGCCCGTCGCAGCACGTGCATGGCCACCGAATAGGCAAACCTATTGCGCGTGTATTCCACCAGTTGGTTGCCGCTCAGACTGCGCTTGGTGTGCGAGTTCACAACCAGAATGACCGCGTCGACCGGAAGGTCCACGTACCGCACGCCGTCCAGCGAGAAGTCTTCGGCGAACAGCGCAATGTTCAACGCCTTCCCCCGCCGCCCCAAGACCATCGCCCCCTGGTCGCTCATGCCCACCCGGGCGCCCGCGTACCACTCCGCGTCCTGTTCGGCCCGTATCAGCCGTTCAGCGCCCGGCGCAATGCCGTTGACCGCGCTTGCAGCGTGCAGCACCGCCACACAAAGCGCCGCGGAAGAACTCAGCGCCGCACCGCGCGGCAAATCACTGCCCACGGCGGCAATCACGCCGCGCGCCCGGTCTCCGATGCCCGACACCGCGGCAAGGCTCGCGCCAATCACATAATTGGCCCAGTCCATCCCGGCCGAACGCCGAGCTTGAATGCGTTCCTGTACCCAAGGCCGATTGATAAAGGAAGTCCACGACGAATCCGTCCCGGAATATTCGGAGCGCAAATCAAAAAGAACGTCGCCATAGCCTGGTTCAATGTTGGTGAAAACGGACATGGAACCGGCCGAGGACGCCGCCACCACCACCGTTTCGCGCTGGTGCGTCATGAGGTTGAGATAGCCGCCGTGCGTGTCCACATGCATGCCGCGCAGGTTAATCCGCCCCGGCGACCTGAACAGGCGCACCGGCTGGTCACCGAAACGCTCCACAAAACGTTGAAGCGTTCGTGTCCAAAGCGCCCGGCGTTCGCGCAGGGTGTCCGCGTCGTTTCCATAGACTTGCGCCAGTGCCAAATCAGTTGCTGCGTCCCCGCACAGTCTTTCCATCCATTCCGAGGCTTTGACTGAAACAAAGTGACTCACAGGCATGTTTCCCGGCGGTGCTACTGGTTGTATATCGTGCGGATATTGTACTTCGCGGAAAGGTCCTTCAATTCCCCTACAAGCGCCGGCGTCTCCCCCTGCCGGGAAATCTCCCCGATAATGTAGTACGCCTTCGCGAAAGCCCACTCCGAGGCAATTGTGCCCGTGGCCTGTCCCGCATCGCCCAGTTTGGCGCGAAACACCAGTTCTTTTTCCTTGCTCCCTGCGCGTCCGGTCAGGCGCATCACAAATTCCTTGTCCTTCTCCGGATCGAAACGGCCGTACACTTTCACCGCACCCTTGCGGTAGAAATTCGGGATGGCCCGCGGATAGATTTCACCGTCCGCAATATGACCGTAATCCACCTTGATGTCTGTCAGCAACGGGTCACTGAATTCATCGAAGAAGGCCGGCAGCTTGGCGCCGGTCTCCTCCATGTTTGGGGTGACATCCGAACGCCCGATGTTGCGGTAGGCGATCAAGTCGAGCAGGTACCGGTTGACCGTGTTTCCCGCACCAAAGGCGAAGATGCTGTTGTGCAGGTCATTCTCCGCGGTGACCGCATTGATCACCTCGCGGCTGTCCTGCATGCCCGCGGTGGGCCGCCCGTCGGAAACAAGCACAATGATCCCCGGAATCCCCGCCCTGGGCTTCTGCGTCACAACAGCCCGCATCGCGCTGTACACATCCGTCTGTCCCTTGGATTCAAGCCCCTTGAGAAACGCCTCAGCCTTCGCCTTGTTGCCGTCATTCGCCGACACCCTGTCGGACTGAAACATGGAGGGCGTGTCCCGAAAGACAACGACATTGAAACGGTCTTCCGGGCGCAACTTCTTGACCAACGCGCCCACTCCCTTTGCCGCAAGGTCCAGCTTGTGCTGCTGCATGCTCCGGGACGCGTCAATGACAAAGGTGATGTCCTTGGGAAGGACATCGATCTTGCCGCTCTCCTTCGGCTGAATGCTCAGTTCAAAGAAACCCTGCTTCTCACCCGCAGTCCGGTAAACGTTTATCTTTATGTCCACGAGGTCGTCCAGAAAG
>CAIJOU010000674.1 GCA_903822375.1 Candidatus Hydrogenedentota bacterium | reverse complement strand
TCGAGAAGAGACAAAGGCTTTCCGATGCTCAGAAGGAGTTACAGAGACAACATCGGGAAGAGACCCTGCAATGGGCCAGAACGGTTGAAATTACCTTTGAGACACTTCCCGCAAATCTCATTGATGCAGCAATCCAGTATTATGCCACTCGTGCTCTCGACCGAGACGATTACGACCATGATCCCAAGACGACAAACTACCGAGGGGTTCTGGCCTATCTGCGACACGAAAAGACGAATTATGACAGTCTATGTGGGCAGCTCATTGCAAAGACTGGAACGGCTGCGGCTTACCAGATTCTGGCCAACAGAGTTGCTGATGCTTGTGCTTTGAAGGTGTTTGAGAAATGCGGCATGGCTTTTTTCGAAGAGCGCATATGCGACCTCGAATCCAAATGTCCCACTCTCATAGGCAAGGTTCACGCGATGGTACAAGACCCTTCAGAGTTTACGGCCTTCTCGCAGGAATTGGATGACAACATGCTGTCTGGTCCACGGGGAGGTAAGGAAGCGCGCGACATCGCCAAAGCGTTGTTGGCCATTAGCGCTGCAAAAGGTGAGACTCTTTCTCTGTGACCTGGTTGAAGTGGTAGAATATAGCACAGTGGGGTTTCGGGAGACGGAACCGGCGGGGGTGGCCATTCCTGCGGCGAAGTGAAGGCGATGGATGGGGAAAAGGACGGCGGTGGTGGGCCGTTCTTTTTTTCGGGCGAATTCCCTTCAACACAGTCCAAAAGACGCAATGACTTTTACACAATATGCCCGTCGGGTGCTTCACTTCTTCGAACGCCACCAACTCACCGGACCGCCGTAGATAACCCCCACGGGAAACACAATCACCAGGAGTTGCCGGTGTCCACGCCATAGCCCGCCCATTGCTCCGGTCGAAAGACGGTTGCAAGGCCTTTTGCTCAAGACGGCAGAAGTTGTACACCCGACCGCCGATGGTAATCCTCCGATAATGTCCATTTTGATATAAACGTGGTCTGTTCTACAGAATGCCTTGAGGCAACTGCTGGTGTTGGTTTGGCACATGGATGTGCGACTGTTGAATCATGACACGGGTGTGTTTGTTAAATGCAGGCCACCAAGATATAAGGTCCCATCAAACGGATGGCTGACGTCAAGGAGAAAATCGATGAGAATCCTAGAAAGAAGTATAATGTTGTTGGCTCTGATTGTGGCTGCCGCAGGTGTCTTTGCGCTTGCGGTGTCTGCGGGCGCGAAAGAAGAGCCAGGCAAGGAGGTGCGCGTGCCGTTGGAAAAGGCGCCGCAGCCCGTGCGGGTGACGCTCGACGCAAAGCTGCCGGGGGTGACCGGGGTCGAACTGACGTGTGAGAAGGAGAATGGTTTCACCAGCTACGAGGCTGAGTATACGGCAGACGGGTCAAAACGCAGCATGGTGATGACAGAAGACGGCGTGGTCACAGAGACGGAACAGGAAGTTCCTATCGCGTCGCTCCCCGCCGCGGTCGCAGCAGAGATCAAGAAGGGTTCGCCCAAAGGCCAGATTACAGGCGCAACGCAGGTGGTCTCGACGTACTATGAGATTACCGTGAAGACCGGGGTCAAAGAGAAAGAGGTCAAAGTCTACGCGAACGGCCGTCCAGTCGAAGACGATGATTGAGTGTCGGCCAAACCTAGTTCGAAAGAATGGCAAGGGTTGCGTCGGGCGATATGCACAATGTCTTTGCTCGCCCTGTTTAGGTAGTATATAGAATATGCGCGTTTTACTGATCGAAGATTCGGTGCGTCTGGCGAAATATGTTGCCGCAGGATTGCGCCGTGAAGGATATGCCGTTGATGTTTCCGCCGATGGCGAGGAAGGGCAGTACCTCGCGGAGAGCGGCGAATACGACGTCATAGTGCTGGACCTCATGCTCCCGAAGCGTGACGGGCTTAGTGTCTTGCGGGAATTGCGGGCGGCCGGACTGAAGACGCACGTGCTGATCATGACAGCAAAGGACGCAGTGGAGGATCGGGTCAAGGGGCTACGCGAGGGAGCGGACGACTATCTAATCAAGCCCTTTGCCTTTGAGGAACTTCTTGCACGGCTGCAGGCGTTGATTCGACGGGAGTATGGCGTGAAGAAGACAATCTTTCGGTCTGGTGATGTGGACATCGACATGGGCAGCCGGGCAGCGTTCCGCTGCGGCGAGGTCCTGCGGCTCAAACCGAGGGAATACGCGCTACTCGAATATCTGGCTCTTCGCGCTGGGGAAGTGGTGACCAGAGCGGAGATCGAGCAGCATAT
>CAIJOU010000673.1 GCA_903822375.1 Candidatus Hydrogenedentota bacterium | reverse complement strand
GACCCCTTCGGGGCCAAGAACGGAGGTATGGTCAAGCGTAACTCTTCCTGGGCTCCCGCAAGACCAGGAAGTCTGAAGTCATGAACAAGATGGAGTCCTATTGCGATGAAAGGCAATGTACACGTCTTCAAGGTGTCAGCGGCATTTCCTTCGTGAGCGGGCGCTGTTTCAGCAGCATCTTGGTGCCCTCTCCGGCCAGGCGCAGATACCAGTCGCTTGGCAGTCCCTCGTATCCGACGAAATGCGCCTGCACCGGCGGCGTGCTCGTCACCTTGTAGATGGCCGTGCCCTCGTCCACCTCGTCAAACATCGCCACATACCCCATGTCCAGCCCCAGTTCCGCCGCCGCGCAGAACTGCTTCCAGAAGAAGCGCCCGCCCTGCCGCTCAATGATAGATTTACCGGGGGGGCATTGTTTCAGATTGTCCCAACTGAAGCCCGGATAGAACACGGGCAGATAGAGCATGCCCGTGCGTTTCGCCTCTTCAATGTCCTCTTTCCAATAGTGCGTGGAGGCATACTTGTTTCCTTCCTTGTCGATGGAATAGTTGCCGACATTCCACGGGGAGATGATGTCGAAGCGCCGCAGAAATTCCGGCCAGCCCGGCGTCTTCTCCGTGCGCCATTCCCACTCGCAGCCGCCCGCAAGGAACACTTTGTACTTCGGGTCATTCTTAAAGAAGTCGATGATGCGGTTTGCCAAGTCCGGCGTGATGTTTTGCTTCGGATAGAAGCCCCACACCATCAGTACCGGCAGGCCTTTTTCATGGAGATATCGGTCATCACTGGTTACCCCGGCGTCCACCAGACGTTTCCATTCGTTGGTCATGGATTCGAATATCTTGTCCGGCGGCATCGCCGCCATGTCGAACGCCAGCGCCCAGACCCGGCCCGTCGCATGCGCCGCCTCCCGTACATGCTCCAGCACCCTTCCGTGAGACGCATACATGATGGGCCCTTCGGGGCCCTCCGGCATTCCGACCAGAAAATGCTGCAACCATACCCCCTGGATTCCGTACTGTGCCATCCACTGGAAATGCCGCAGCACGGTTTCCTTGTTCTCCGCGCTGTACAGCGTAGCCTGCCTGCCGTCGGGATAGGTGAACCCGTCGGCCCGGTACTGTTCCGCCTCCCCGTAGTCCGTCATATCCGGCCACATCTCGAAGGTCAGCATTTCCGGCACAATCCGCTTCGTGTCCCGGCTCCAATGCACCCAGCCGATATTCAGCGCATCGCCTGGACAGCGAAACCAGCCTTGATAGCCGCACAGCGTCTTTCCGTGAATGGTCGTCGAGTCAATCTTCTGCTCTTCTGCCGTTGCCACCGACGACAGCACTGCCATGACAGCAAGTATCCAGCGCATCGCAGAAACCTCCGCTAAGAATATGGAATACCATTGCATCCGGCCCCGTCCCGGTTCAACAAGCGGGGGTTCCGCATCCGCTGCTATTGGCCGAGATTCGCAGCCATCCAGTGAGCCGGCAGGCGCGACTGTGGTATCCTCTGTCTGCTCGGCCATTCGGCCGCGGACGTCCGTCACCCCACTATCCGGAGAACGACAGGCATGAAAGCGCACCGCGACATCCTGCATCTGGTCGAATCGACCCCCTTTGTGGACACCCACGAGCATCTGTGGGAGGAGAAGCACCGCGTCGATGCACTGCGACGGGGGCGTGACTTTAATATCTGGGCGCCCGATATCGGCCTGCTGCTGGGGCATTACGTCGATTCCGACCTGATCGTGGCCGGGTTGCCGCCGAAGGACATGGAGAAGGTCAAGGGTTATGACCTCAACCCCAAAGAAAAGTGGGCGCTGGTTGAGCCCCATTACCAACGCGCGCGCAACACGGGCTACCTGCGCTGCATCCGCGAGTCCGTGCGCCGCCTTTACGGCGTGAACGACCTCAACGCGGGCAACGTGGAGGAGGTTTCCGAGAAGATTCGCGCCGGCATCCACCCCGGTTTCTACGAAACGATTCTGTGCGACGTGGCCCATATCGAATACTGTCATGTGAACAACCTGGAAACGACGGTGTTCATGGAAACCGCCGAGCCGGAACTGCTGGCGCAGGACATGAGTTTCGTGGCCTTCTGCGGACCGAACAACAGGGAAAAGCTGGGCAGGGCTGCCGGCCGCGACCCCGGCACGCTCGACGACTGGCATGCCATCATCGACTGGCATTTCGAGAAGTACGGCCCCCGGGCCATCGCGCTCAAGAACCAGATGGCATACGGCCGCCGGCTCGATTTCGAGCTGGTGTCCGCCGAGGCCGCCGCGCCCCTCTTCGAACGCCATGCAAAGGACGACAAGTCGCTCACGCCCGCCGAGAGCAAGGCGCTTCAGGACCACCTCTTCCACTACTGCATGGGCAAGGCCGAGGAGTACAACCTGGTGGTGAAACTGCACACAGGCTACTACGCGGGCCAGGGTTCGATGCCGATGCACCGGTTGGCCGCCAACGCGGGCGACGTGTGCGAACTGCTCCGGGCGCACCCGAAGGTGCGCTTTGATTTCTTCCATATCGGCTATCCCTGCCAGCATGAGTTCATCGCCGTGGCCAAGCAATGGCCCAACGCCTACCTCGACATGTGCTGGGCGTGGATCATCAATCCGGCCGCCTCCGTGCGTTTCCTCAAGGAGTTCCTGATGGCTGTTCCCGCAAACAAGGTGTTCGGCTTTGGCGGCGACTTCCTGCCCGTCGAGATGGTGCCCGGCCATGCCGCCATTGCGCGGCAGGGCATCGCCCAGGCCGTCTCGGAACTCGTGGACGAGGGCTGGATGGACGATGAGGATGTGCCGGGCATTGTGGACCGGGTCATGCGCGGCAATGCGCACGAGGTGTTTGACCAGCCCGCCAAACTGGCGGCGTGGCGCAAAGCGGGAACGGCGGCGTCTAAATGAACCTTCGCAAAGCGATCGAAGACCTGCTGCCCCTCGTTGAAAAACCGTCCCGCTACCTGGGCACTGAATGGAACACGGTCCACAAGGATCCCGCCTCGGTGCAGCTGCGCCTGTGCCTGTTCTTTCCGGACCTGTATGAACTGGGTCTGGGCAATCTGGGCCTGCACATTCTCTATGCCATCCTGAACGGGATGGACGGCGTTTGGGCCGAGCGCGCCTACACACCCGCGCCAGACATGGAAAGCCTGCTGCGCGGGCGCGGCCTTCCGCTGTTCATGCATGAGTCGCGCGACCCCGTGGGCGCGGCCGATGCCGTCGGCTTCTCGCTCCAGTCCGAACTCACCTTCGTCAATGTGCTCAACGCGATCGACCTGGCCGGATTCCCCGTCCGTTCTGCTGACCGCGCCGCGGATGCGCCCCTCTTCTTTGCAGGCGGTCCGGCCGCCTTCAATCCGGAACCGCTTTCGCCCTTCCTTGATTTTGTCGTGATCGGTGACGGCGAAAAGGTCATTGTGGACATCGCCAACGCGTTGCTGCCGCTGCGCGGCACACCCCGTGCCACACGACTGGAAGCCCTTTCTGCAATACCGGGCGTGTACGTCCCGGCGCTGCACCCGGTCGAAATGGTGGACGGCGTGCCCATGGCCGATCCGCGCGTGCGCATCACGCGCCGCGTGGCGCGCGACCTGGACACCACGTCATTTCCCGCCAAGCCGATAGTCCCCTTCACCCAGCTTGTGCACGACGGCGCGGGCATTGAGGTGCTGCGCGGCTGTACCCAGGGCTGCCGTTTCTGCCATGCCGGCATGGCCAATCGTCCCGTGCGCGAGCGCACGGTCGAGACGGTGGGCAATCTGCTCAACGCGGCGCTGAACAGTTCCGGCCTGGACTCGGCGACCCTGGTGTCACTGTCCACCTGCGACCATTCGCATGCGGCCGCGATGGTGCACCACGCGGCGGCCCTTGCCCACCCGCGCGGCGTGTCCGTGTCGCTGCCTTCCCTGCGGCTGGACTCGTTTTCCGTTGAACTGGCCGACCTCGTGTCGGGCGTGCGGCGCAGCGGGCTCACCTTTGCGCCCGAGGCCGCCACGCCCCGGCTGCGCGCGGTGATCAACAAGGCCATCCCGGATGAGGAACTTATCGACATGGCCGAGGAGGCCTACCGCCGCGGCTGGGAGCACGTGAAGACCTATTTCATGATAGGCCTGCCCACCGAGCGCGACGAGGACGTGCAGGCGATTGCGGAGTTGTGCCTGCGCACGCTGGAGGCCGGGCGGCGCATCCGGCGCAGTGCCATGGTGCGCACAGGCGTGTCCACCTTCGTGCCCAAGGCGCACACGCCTTTCCAGTGGGCGCGCCAACTGTCCATTGAGGAGACCGTGGCGAAGCAGCGCATGCTCGCCGACGTGTTCCGCCCGAACCGCGGCATAAAATTCGGCCGCCACAATCCGGCGGCATCCTTCATTGAGGGACTCATCAGCCGCGGTGACCGGCGCGCCGCCGACCTCATCGAGTGCGCATGGCGGCTGGGCGCGGGCTTTGAAACCTGGGACGAGAAGCTCGACATCACGCCGTGGATGAAGGCCATTGAGGAAACCGGCTTCGACGCGGAGGCGGCGCTGCGGGAGCGCACTCCCGGTGAACGGCTTCCCTGGGACCACATCGACACCCTTGTGGAGCGCGACTGGCTGATCGGGGAATGGCACCGGGCGCAGGCGCTGGAAACCGCGCGGGACTGCCGTCAGGGCAAGTGCAACCTGTGCGGCGTGAACCGGAAGGAGCCGGAACTGTGCGACGAAATGCTGCGCCGCAGCGAAACAGGACGCGAAGAAATGGCAGCCGCTTCGGCGGTTGTTGACCGCATACCGCTGGAGACGCCCCATGCCGAACCGGTGCAGCGCGTGCGCTTCCGCATCGGGCGCACCGGCGCCGTGCGATTCTTGAGCCATCTCGAAACGGCCGAGGCATGGATTCGCGGTCTGCGCCGCGCCAATGCGCCCCTGGCCTTCTCGCAGGGTTTCCACGCCCACGCCAAGGTCACCTTTGCCACCGCCACGCCGCTCGGCGAGGAAAGCACGGGCGACTACATGGACGTGATGCTGGCAGGCCATGTCAGCCCCGCCGCGTTGTGTGCACGATTGGCCGCCTGCGTGCCGCAGGGGTTTCATGCCTACGAAGCGTTCGAAGTGCCCCTGCGCGGCGACGCGCTCATGGCCAGCGTCATCGGCTTCGACTACGATTTGCACGCGCCGGGCGACTCCGAAGCGCTGGCCGTCCGGGCGGCGGAGATCATGGCTGCGGCCGAGGTGCTGCTTGAACGTACGGTGAAGAGCCGCAGTTCCGAAGGCGGACGCAAGAAGATCGCACTCGACCTGCGGCCGCTCATCAGCGACTTGTGCGTGGCCGGCACCGACAGCGACGGTGATGTTGTGGTCCGCTTCGCGACACGCTTGCACGAGGAACGCCTGGCCAAACCCAAGGAAATCGTGGCGTTGCTCGGTCTCGACGCCGCGCGCACCCGTGTTGTACGCACCGCCACATTGCTAAAATAGGCCGCTTCCGCGGTCAAGTAGGACCTGACATGGGTATCTGTGGACCGTCCGCAGGAAACACATTGTACCGGACGAACGAAATGGCCACACGAAGAGACTTCATCAAGACAGCATCGCTGCTCTGCGCGGGTGGCGCGGCAACGGCGGACGAAGCCAGGCACAACGACACCCGGGAAACTGCATGGCGGGAGGAAGCACCGCTGCGCCATGAATGCGACGTTGTTGTCGTGGGCGGAGGCATTGCGGGTGTGTGCGCCGCGATGTCGGCCGCGAAATCGGGTGCCAGCGTGCTGTTGATAGAAGAGTACGCCGTCGTCGGGGGCAACGCCACTTTGGGCGGAGTCAACGGATTTTGCGGCGAGACATCCGGACAGGGCGAGGTGTTTGACACCATCGTGGAGGCGCTGCAGGCCTTCAACGCCATTGCCCCCTACAAGCCCTATCCCGAAATGGACAGCCGCCGCTTTGACCATGAGATCCTCGCCGTGGTCCTGCAGGAGCTGCTGCTGCGCAGGGGGGTGAAACTGCTGCTGCACACCTGTTTTGTGGATGCCCTGGCAAGCGACGGCCGGGTGAAGGAAATCGTGGTGTGCGGTCCGTCGGGTTTGGAAATAATCCGCGCCAAGCAGTATATCGACACGACAGGGGAGGCGCTGCTCGCGCGGCAGGCGGGTTTCGCCACAGTCAAGGGACGGCCCGGCGACGAACACCAGTTGCCGATGGCGCTCGTTTTCTTTGTGCGGGAGGTAGCCGCCGAGAACGCGATACCGCAGGTGCCGGAAGGGTAGTTTGAACCCATCCGGGCAAAGGACGACCTTCCGATGAACAGCATGATAAAGTCGGGTCCGGGCCGCCTTGCCATCAAGATCAAGATTCCCAAGTTCGACGCCACCGACACCGAGTCGTTGACGGGGGCGGAGGTTCAGGCGCGGCGCCGGATGATGCAGGTGCTGGACTACTATCAGCGTGTGGAGAAGAAGCCCTGGGTACTCGATGCCTGTTCGCCGCGCATCGGCATCCGCGAGGGCCGCCGTGTTGTGGGGGAACACATGTTGACCGTGGACGAGCTTCGCGCGGGTCAAAGCTTCGACGATGCCGTCGCGCGCGGCACCTACTATCTCGACGGTCACAATCCCGACGACGACAAGCGTACCTACACCCTGCCGGAGGAACAGCGCACCGTGCCGCCCTATCAGATACCGTTCCGGTGCCTTGTGCCCAAGGGTGCAAAGAACATGTTGGCGGCGGGCCGCTGCCTGTCGGCGGACCAGTTGGCCCTGTCCTCCGCGCGGGTCATGACCACCTGCGCCATGACCGGTCAGGCGGCGGGCATCGCCGCGGCGCTGTGTGCGGGGCGCGGGTGCAACCTGTCCGAATTGGGTGCGGCCGAGGTTCCCCGTATTGTCCGCGAACGCGGGGCGCACCTTGACCTGTGATGCCCGCATTGGCGGGATGCCCAATTAAGGTCAGTTCTTGCGCCAGTTGGTGAACAGGTCGCGTAGCGCTTCCAGCCCCGCGTTTTCCTTGCGCAGTTCGTAGCCGCAGTTCCAGTTGTACACGTCGATGAACCGGCAGTCGCGAAAGTCCAGCGCGCTGCGGAAATGGTCCATCCACGACTCCTTATCCGCGCCGCCCCACCACCATTCCACCGCTGCCCATTGGCCCCGACCGGGTTGGTTCAGTTCCTGCCGCAGTTGCGCCACCTTTGATGGGTCGACCCCATAGAAACTCCATCCGGGGTTGCCGTACTCGTTGAAGGCCGGGGCGAAAGGCAGGTTCTTCTCCCAGGGTGCAAAGGTGCCGCCCTCATGGGTGTAAACGACGGCTTTGGGAAGGCCTGCCTCGTGCGCGGCCCTGCAGAGCAGATCCAAATGGCGGCGCACCACTTCAGCCACATCGGTTGCCGTGACCTCACCGGCACTCTTGATGCCCGCCGACTTCAGCGCCGCATGTCCCAGTACGGCCAGCCCTCCGTTCCAGCCCTGGCCGGGCTGAAACCCCGTGACCGGGTCGTGCGAAGTGTCGGCCGGGTACTTCTCCAGATAGCCGTTGCCGTCGGGATAATGAAATGCGTTGACGCCAATCGACGCCTCATGCCCCAGTTTCACGCCGCCCAACAGCCAGCGCCGGTCCTGTGGAAGCGCTTGGTACCATGCGGCGATCGCTGCCAGCGCGGGCCGCAACCCTTCCAATTGCGCATCGATTACGCGCGGACTCATCAGGTTCGGCGCGGGTGCCACGCGCAGCTGGCTGCCCCAGTTACGCCAGCAGACCTTGACTGCCGTGTCCGGTGTCCACCCGGTCCATTCCACGTTTTCCGTGTTCTTCGGGTCATACCCCGGCTTCGTGGGGTCCCACCAGTTCCACAAATCGGGACGCTGTTCCCACCAGTTGCACACGTCGAAGTTGACCAGCACCGGCATGCCCGTTTCATCACTCAACGCGAGAAAGCGTTTCACGCCCGCGACGGTCGTATCCGGTGGCGACTGCAGCACGGACCAGACAAAACTCACGCCCAGTCGCAACTGCGGGTTCTCAGTCGCGTGCACCGTATTGCGGATCTCATCAAAGGTCGTCCGGGTAATGGATTCAGGGCGGTTCTGGTCCCACACAATGCCCGGGGCGTTGTTGACGAAAACATAGTGGGGCTCGTCCGCCTGCCCGAACAGCAGCATGGCGGCCATCAGCATG
>CAIJOU010000672.1 GCA_903822375.1 Candidatus Hydrogenedentota bacterium | reverse complement strand
GGCACGCCACGAACAGGTCCTCCTGCCATCGGTCCTTGTCACCAAGCATCGTATGTCCTCCAGTTGCGATACTAGTATATCACAAATATGCACCAATGCAAGGGTTATTCAACAGGTCCACTGCCACCCATTTCCACCCATCGCTCAGCCTCCGTGTTGACGCCCTAACCGGAAATGGGTGGCTGTACCCGCCGTCGCACATCCCGTTGGTGTACAATCGCCGCATGATGCACATCCTGCCCATACCCCCATCCGGTCCCGTCCGGGCCACATTTCTGGCGCGGCCAAACCGGTTCATCGTTCGGGCTGAAACGCCCGTACTGGGCGTCTTCGACGCCTACATGCCCAATCCCGGACGCCTGCGCGAACTGCTGCTGCCGGGCGCAACGCTACTGTTGTCACCCACGGCGGGGAAACAGCCCTTCGTCGTGGCGGGTGTCGAACGCGACGGCGAGCCGGTCATGCTGCACACGCACTGGAACAACCTGGTTGCGCGGCGGTTGCTGGAGGCGCGGCTTGTGCCGGGTCTGGAAGATGCCGAAGTGGTGCGTGCCGAATTCCCCGTCGGACACAGCAGATTCGATTTCCTGCTGCGCGACCCGCGCGGAGAGCTGTTGCTGGAGGTGAAATCCTGCACCCTCTTTGGCAACGGGGTGGCCATGTTTCCCGATGCGATTACGGAACGGGGCCGGCGCCACCTGGAGGAACTGGCCGCGCTTTCACGTGAGGGTCGCCGCTGCGCCGTGCTTTTTGTCGTGCACACGCCGCGCGTTTCCTGTTTCCAGCCCGACTACCACACCGACTTGGACTTTGCCCAGACACTGGTCGCGGTGCGCCGGGATGTCCAGATTGTCGCGGCGTCGGTGCGGTGGAACGCCGACCTTACCCTCGACGAAACGGTGCGCGCGCTGCCCATCCCGTGGCCGCGCATCGCGCGGGAGTCCCAGGACCGCGGCGCGTACCTGCTGCTATTGCGCCTGCCCGAACCCCGCCGCATCGACGTGGGCGGGCTGGGTACGATCGACTTTGCCGCAGGACATTACATATACGTGGGTTCCGCCATGCGCGGCCTGACCGCACGCATGGCGCGGCATGTCCGCCTGCGCAAACAGTACCACTGGCACGTCGATTATCTGCGGGCGCGGGCCGATCGTGCCGAAGTATTGGCCGTGCGGTCGTCCAAACGGGAGGAGTGCTCCCTGGCCAAAGCGGTGGGGACCCTGTTCCAAGCGGGACCGGCGGGGTTTGGCAGTAGCGATTGCGACTGCCCCACGCACCTCTTTTACTGCGGCGCGGCGCACCCGCTGGACCAGCGCGACTTTCACGGCCTGCTTGAACGCTTCCGTATGCGGCCCTAGCGCCGGCCGAGGGGACTGGCATCCTCTTCCCGCCACCGGCCCATGCATGCCAACATCCGCCCGCAAGGGGAACAGGTGGCCGCACCCGACCGCCAAGAACCGCTCACATCACGGGCTGTAAATGCGAAATGCCACGAGGAGACCGAGCACGGTCAGGGGCAACAGCAGCAGCAGCGCGCGCAGCCGTGTGAACGGCATTTGCAGCCAGTCCGTCAGATAATCCGGCGTGTGCATTCCCGCCAGAAGCAGGAAGCCGGAGGCGGTGGCCAGGAGCAGGTTGACGGCAAACATCGTCAGGCACACGGGGGAACCGTCTTTTGCGTGTGACAGGGCAAAGGGCAGGCACAGCAGGAACAGGCCGTACATCCCGCCCAAGACATAATAGGGGCGCCGTTCCTCGACCTGCGGCTTTGCTGTCTTGGGCTTTGCCGATGCGGAGCCTTGCCCGGTGGC
>CAIJOU010000671.1 GCA_903822375.1 Candidatus Hydrogenedentota bacterium | reverse complement strand
GACCATGATCGAAAACGACCTTATTGTCGCGCGGCCTGATGCCGGAGAAGGACGTAAAGGAACCCTCATTCCGGGCGGTTACAAATATTATCAGCTTACGCGGAAAGCGGCCAAGCAGTTAGGCGTTCCCTCTTCACGGACAAAGCCCCCTGCCCCCGGTTCTTTCGACAAGCACCTCGCAATCTTGTGGTATTGCTGCATGGGCAAACGCAGGCTCAATCTCCTTGAACAGCGCAATATCCACACGCTCTTCGCCGCAGAGGACGATTTGTTCGTCCAGGCGCCCGAAGGGCCATACTGCATTGAGCTTGAAGGCAACCATCGTGTCTTCAGAGTTATCGTGCCCGGCCTTACCGCAAGAGAGTCGTATCACACCAACCAATTCAAACAACATCTCGACACCGCCATGTCGCACCCCGTGCTCACTCGCTGGATTCAAGCCCGGCGTTTGGCATACGCATTCTTGGTTTCCAATGATGATCAGCGCAAAACGCTTCACAGCCAACTCAAGAACCAAGGTTATTTTGACACGGTCCATTGTGAGGTCGTGACCGTTCCAACGCATCAAACCCTGGACACATTAATTGGCTCCAAGCCAAAACCCGCGAAGAAGAAGCAATGTTCGAAGACGAAATTGAGCGCAAACCATTAAAATACTCTAAGGAATCGCCAACCGATTATCGCCGGGATCGCCTTCCTGCCGAGACCGATTACGCCGATATGAATCTGGCGGACGTTGCTCCAATAAAACCCGCACACGTTGAAGAAACAAAGTCTCAGTACGTCTTGCAGCTTCTCATGGCGTTGCCTGCCGCCATGGTCTTGGCCTTCTTGGGTCCCTTCATTCCACTGGCCTACCTGTTGCCACTCAGCTTTGCCGTCTCCTGTTTCCTTCTTATCAGAGCGATTCTTCCCGGTTCGCCGAAGACACTGGCGTCCATCGCCATGGCAATTGCCGCCCCGCCTATCCTGGTCACCCTTTCCTATAATCTCGGAAAACTGTTCGCATATCGTCACTGGGCGGCCATGTTTCTCGCGGTTCCTGCGTTCGTTTCGGTAGTGTTTCTTGCCAAAATTCCATTCAGCCTCTGGCAAGACGCCTTGCGTAACAACGTCCATGTCCCACCCGAGCGGCGTGATGGCGCGGCGCCCATACCGTACCGGGTCGATATTCCCTTTACGCTACTCATCATCCTTGTTTCGGTCTTTGCTCCGATGTGGTCTTCGTTCCTGGCGCAGGTCTCCCTCCTCTTGCTGGTGTTCTCTTTTCTGGGCTATCGCTTCTATCGGGCAAGGGCTAACGATCCGCGGGTCACCCTTTCAGCCTTGTTGTCGGTTGCGACCGACATTGCCGTGTTTCCCCCCGCGTATCGTGCGCAATACCGTGCGTATCCAGGCGTCTGGAGTCCACAAGATCAACTTCGCCGCGCAGAGAAGGTTGTGTACGCGACGCTTATCTCATGGGCAGTCTTTTTGGCTGTGGCATCATCAGGCTATTTTGCGTGGGATATGCCTTTCTTTCGTTCACGAATTCTCGACTTGTTCCATGGCGCGATTCCCAGAGAGTCCATACGTATGGACATCGTTTCCCACTGTGCGCCAGCCACGGATTGGACACGTCTTCCCCCGGTCTATACGCCGCCCGAAGGCGCAATGTCCGCCGAACAATTGTGGGACGCTCGACTTACCATGCGGCCTGATGAGCGCCGCGCCGCTATCAAAAAATACGGCATAGAGCATGATCAGCGTCTTTTGTACGAGGCCCGCATTAACCAATTCGTAGCCCCCGCACTGAACGGATCGCCGTATCTGTGGTTTTATCTGTCTCTCATGGGTTTTTTCACGGGAGAGTTTTATTTCACCGTTGCTTGGCTATTGGCCCTGCTCTTTGCCATCTTCCTTCCTCCAGCAGTCCTCATGACGGCCCTGTTTCGTCCGCTTTGTTCGGCGCTCGCCTTGAAACGCGAACTACGCCCCACTGAGCAAGCATCCAAGAAAGATAAAGATCAGGAGAAGAGCAAAGAAGACAAGCGTACCGTCTGGGATCTCTATGTCGAGCGCTTGAGTTCTTCCACGCACGCTACAAAGGACCCCATTATTCCCGACAAAATCATTCGGGAAGCCGAGCACCTTTTCATGGGCCACAATCCATCCAATGGATTTCCGGTAATTCTGGATAGAGACATTCTCAAACACCACGCTTACATTATCGGGGGCACGGGATTCGGTAAGACCTCTTTGGGTGTTATGCCGCTGGTCATGCAATTGATCCGCGGCCACCGTGATGAGAACGGACTAACCACGCCGATGCCCCCCATGCTCATTATCGACCTTAAGGGAGACAAGGCGCTCTTTCATACCATCAAAGTAGAAGTGGAGCGCAAAGCAAAACAGGAAGGACGAAGTCTCACGGATGCCTTTCGTGTGTTTTCGTGCGAAGTCGGCCACGCCTGCCACTCCTTTAATCCTTTCAGCGTTTTCGGCGAGAAGCGCCAGGGCATGGTCGAGATCTGCAATGTGTATATTGACGCATTGAATCTCAATCACGGCGAAGGTTACGGCCGCAGTTACTTCACCATGCACAGCCGTGCGTTCCTTCGCGAAGTGCTCAGGACCGACAACCCAAAGACCTTCAAAGAACTCTACCAGGCCATGTGTCGTCACAAACGGTCCAAGAGCTTCCGCGAGGCGTTCGAGCTTGTGGCCACTATCGAGGCCCTCAGCGATTACGAGCACATTTACAACCCTGTTAAGCACGACAACGAACCGATCATTGACATGCCCACGGCTGTTCGAGAACACCAAGTTATCTACTTCTGGCTTCCGGCGGCAGAACACAGCCTTACCGCCAAGGAAATCGCGAGCTTGGCTCTCTATGCGTTCTATAACTCCCTGCGCGAATGGGTCAATTCTGGAGAGTGGGAAAAGCAGGGCAGGCCTCGCCCGGAGGGATTTCTCGTCATTGACGAGTTTCAGCGCGTCGCCAGCCGCAATTTTCCCAATATCTTGCGCGAAGCGCGGGCGTTCGGATTGCGAACCATTCTTGCCCACCAGAGCGCTAGTGATTTAGACTTGCCAGACGTGGATCTGGGCTCCATTGTACGTGAAAACACGCGGGCAAAACTGTTCTTTGCCATTCAGGACCCGAAGGAACGAAAGTTGTTCTCCGAAATGTCCGGAGACGAGATTGCCATTCAAAAGACGGTCAGCCGCGCATACACGAGCGATTTCTTCGGCGATGTTCTGAGCAACCAGATGACCGTTTCGGAGACGCCGAT
>CAIJOU010000670.1 GCA_903822375.1 Candidatus Hydrogenedentota bacterium | reverse complement strand
CCCCGACATCGCTCCTCCCCCGCCAATCACGGGCGGCATCATCATCAACGACAAGTTGCCCATCACGACCAATCCCCAAGCCACACTGGCACTGGCCTGGTCGGGAGGGGCGGGCACCGGCGTAGCACGGATGCGCTTCAGCGATGACGGAGCCCACTGGACCGCCTGGGAACCCCTGAAGGCGACGCGCGCATACCCCCTGCCGGGACCGGATGGCTACAAAACGGTGCGCGTCCAATTCCTTGACAGGCTGAACAACCGTTCTGCTGTCTTCAGTGACTATATTCTGCTGGACACAGTCGCACCCACCGGAAGCATCGTCATCAACAACGGCGCATCCACTACAATCAATCCGTCGGTGACGCTCGGACTGAACTGGTCGGATGGAACCGGCGCAGGCGTTTCGCGCATGCGATTCAGCGATGACGGTGCGCATTGGACTCCCTGGGAGCCGCAAGCGCCCACCCGCGCGTACACGCTACCGCTTCCAAACGGCTATCACACGGTGCGTGTTCAATACCGTGACGCCGTGGGCAACTTCTCCCCCGTGTTCAACGATTATATCAGGCTGCAAATGCCCTGACGCAGGCTTTGCCCACAACCCAGAAGCGCCGTTTGCCGCCAGTGTGGCGCGGACATTCTTGTCTGCGTTCTTGAGCATCCGGAGCAGAAAACGCAGGCAGGAATGCCTGCGCCACATTAGCCCGGCGCGAAATGTGCGTCTGCGCCCCTGTCTACCCCAGCGCCTTCTCCACCGCGTCCAGCGTTGGCGGGATGCGCACCGGTTCGGGGACGAGCTTTCGGTAGTAGTCCATTTCCTTCATGCCGCTGCCGGAGACAATGCAGCAGACGCGTGTGGTATTGTCCGCGCCGGGCAGGTGGGCAAGCGCGGCGATGACGCCCGCGCAGGTGAGTTCGCAGAGCAGGCCCTCGTCGCGGGCAAGGATATGCGCGCCCTCCTCGATGGCGGGGTCGTCGACGGCGATGGCCGCGCCGTTGGTGGTGCGCACGGCGGGCAGCACGGTATGGCCGTCGAAGATGATGTCGTCGGCGATGCCGCCGGCAATGGTCTTCGGGTTGGGCCAGGGATGCCTGAGCGTTTCGAGGAAGGGCGTGCCCGCCTCGATGGCCTGCACAAAGGGAGCGCAGCCCGAGGCCTGCATGCCCGCCAGGCGCGGCGGTTTCTTGATGATGCCCAAGCGCACGAGATCGAGAAAGCCGCGCCAGATGCCGCCGAGCAGTCCGCCGCCGCCCACGGGTGCCACAATCCATTCGGGCAGGTCGCCCTTGTACTGCTGCCAGAGTTCATAGGCGATGGTCTTGGCCCCCTCCACGTTCCAGGGCTCGTACATCCCCGCGGTGGACAGATGCGCCCAGCCCCATTTCTCGCAGGCCTCCAGACAGAGCCGGAAGGCCTCGCTGGGCGCGGGCGTGTCGATGCGCAGCACGGTGGCGCCGTGCGCGGCTGCCTGGGCAATCTTGCCCGCGCCCGCCTGGCCGTGCATGAAGAGCACGGCCCGCAGCCCGGCGCGCGCGGCGTAGGCGGCGGTGGCCACGCCGACGTTGCCCGAGGATACGACCGCGACGGTGTCGCGCCCGGTCTCGACGGCATGGCTGATGCCGACGGACACCTGCCGATCCTTGAAGGAGCCGGTGGGATTGGCCATTTCGTTCTTGACGCGCACTTCCCCCAGGCCGTAGCGCGCGGCAAGGCGCGGCGCGGAAACGAGCGGTGTTGCCCCTTCGCCCAGCGAAACGACATGGTCGGTCCGCTCGATGGGAAGCAGCCGGAAGTAATCCCACATGGACCGCGGCGTCTGGCGCAGTTCGATGTCCGCGAAGGGCGCGTGCGAGCGCAGGCTCATCGGCTCGCCGCAATCCGGGCAGATGAACGGCTTGCCGATGGGCTCCTTGTGGCCGCAACCGTTGCAAAGGAAATCAAAGTCGCGTTCCAGCCGTGTCATGTCATTCATGCTCCCTCGCCGTCCACATCACGCCGTCGGCGAAAACCGTCTTGAAGGAAACAAAACCCGAATCACAAGCCATTCTATCAGGGTTCTGCCCTTGGGTGTCGTGGCCGTAACCGCCGTAGCGGGCGTTCCCAGTGAGCATTCCTGCTTTCAGTTTTCACAAGACCCTAGACCCAAGACCCGAGACCCTATTTCCCCCCGCGCATGAGATTGGACAGCGCGTTCAGAAATGCCGTGTTGTGGGGCAGCCAGCATTCGTTGGATTCATAGGCGGGGATGTCCGTGCCGTTGAGGTCCACGAAAGGCCGGTCATCGCCCACGGCGCGCCAAGTCACGCCGTTCACCAGGCTTCCGGGCACGGCACCCCGCTTCACGTCGGCAAAGACGATGCGGTTGTGGTAACTGGGCAGAAAGGCACTGCCGACACCCTCCATCAGGCTCAGATTGAACGGGTTCATGCCCAGCGTCCAGTTGAACTGGTCATACACAAAGCGCTTGTAACGCGGGTCGGGAGCAAACTGGTCGGCCAGCGCCACGAGCGTGGCCGACTCGAAGAGATGGCTGCTGGTGCCCACGTGCCAACCGCCCTTGTCCGCGGGCGTGCCAAAGAAGTTGGGTTTGTCCGGCGGGCCAAAAGCGCAAACACCGAAGGGATTGTCCGCCAGTTTCAGCAACGCCTCCGCCTTGGCCACCAGCATCTCTTTCAGTACGGGGGAGTGGTCTTCCCTGAAAGTCTCGTCATAGCGGCGCACCGTGTCCACGAGCGCCGGCGACGGCTCCTGACCCGGCTTGGGCGCGAGCGCGGCGAACAGTTCCTTTGCGAGCGTCGCATATTTCGGGTCATTCGTGGCGCGGAACAAATCGGTGGCCGTGCCCAACTGCGCCAACCCGCGATGGTTCTGTCCAAGCGCGTAGTCCAGGCTGCGCGCGGCGGGTTCGACCCACTCGGAAACGTCGGTCCGGCCCTTGTCATGAAGCAGTGCCGCGATGCGCGCCAATGACGCCTGATGGTCGTCGGGGTTGTCGCCGCGCACGCACGAGGCCGGACGCTCGTCGCCCGTGCCGGGGATATTGTCCGTTTCGAGTTCGGGAGGGCCCCAAAAACCATAGCCGCTGGTGATGGAGCCGAAGGCGGAGCCGTCCTCGGTGATCATGCGGCGCACGTGCGCGCCGCCCCAGAGGATCTCGTCGAGGAACCCGTCCTCTCCCTCCGGCTTGACCGCATCGAAGGCCGCCACCGATGCGCCATCGGCGCGGGCGAGACCGATCACATAGGGCGCGTTCTGGTACTTGTTGTAATCGCCCGCATCGTGCCAGCCGCCCGACACATCCCGCGCGGTCTTGCCGTCGGGACCGACCGCGTCGTCGAGATGGCACGCGCCGTGGAAGCCGGGGATTTCCATGCCGCATCGCTGGTACCAGAAGAAGCGGTACGCGGGCCGGGCGGCGGCGTTCCACAACCGGTTTTCGCCAATCTCGAAGGGCCACGATTCGGCGGTGACGCCGTCCTGCGTGGCGCGGACGCGGTAGCGGCCGGCCGCGTCAAATGCCGTAAGGTCGCCGCCGTAATATTCATAACCCCAGTCCTGCCCGTACGCGCCGGTGATACGCCCCGCCCGCACCAGTTGGCCTTCGTGCGCAACCGACCCGTCCTCGCGCAACAGCGCGAAAGTGGCTTCCTTCGCAGCCATGTTGGACTGCACCACGAAGTGTTTTGGTGCGCCAAGATCGTAACCGGCCTGGTTGACGAGCACGGTGGTGGATACGGGCTCCAGCACTTTTCCGGTGATACCGACACCGTCCCATCGGGAGTCGGGCCCTTCCGAGTGCAGCACCATCGCCACTTTGCGCGCTCCGCGCGGCGGTGGGGTGTCCGCCAGATACCAGGAATGCCAGCCGCCCCCCTCGCTCTGGTACTCCAACGGCGTGGTGCCGATAATGCCCGTGTCGCCCAGCCACCGAAGCTCTGCACGAACCGCATATGCGCCGCCAAGGGCGGACGCGGAAACCGTGCGAAGCCCGGCCGGTACAGACACGTAGTCCGAGACGATTTCGCAGGTGCCCTGCACCAGGAGGCACTTCCCGTTCCCGTCCAGATTGTCGGCAATGCCCCATTCCACGCCCGGCGTGGCACACCGCCATCCGCGCGGACGGCGCATGATTTGGGCGCGGAAAGGGCTTTTGGGGTCGAATTGTTCCAGCCCGTCGCGCACCTTGCCCTGTTCAAATTCACCAAAGTCGAACAGCGAGCGCGAAACCTCGACCTTGGGCTGGGCGGGACCGCGTTTGCCAAAGGACACACCGCTCTGGGCGGTGTCGAAACGGCGCGACGGCCAGGGCATCCGTGCGGCGTCATAACGCGCCCCCGTCTGCAGGCAGCGCAGCAGGTGGTCGCTCCCGCACACGAGCACGTCCACCTTGCCATCGAGGTCGATATCATCGATGGTTGCGGGGTGCACCAGGCGCAGCCCCGTTTCGACGCGCCATTTTTCATGGCCCGTGCCGTCGAGACAATAGAGATTGTGGTCGCCGCCCGCGGCGAGCACCTCGACGTTTCCGTCGCCGTCCACATCGCCCAGCGAAACCGCCGCATGCACCGGTTTTTGCGTGGTGAAGGTCCAGCGGATAGCACCGTCCGTGCCCAGTGCGTAGACATCGCCCATATTGTCCGCCGCCACCAGTTCCTCCGCGCCGTCTCCGTCAATATCACCCAGCGCCAGCGCCGATCCGTTGTAGGCGTCCGCGCCGCCGGCCAGCGGCGTTTTCCAGGCGATCTCACCCGTGCGCGCATCCAGCCGCCACAGGTAGCCGTCGTCGCAGGACATCGTGTACAGTTCGGGCGCCCCGTCGCCGTCGGCGTCGCCGACAATGACGGTTGCCTTGAAGTCGTCGCCGGTGAGTTTCACCCAACGAGGCCTGCCGTCGCCGTTGAGACAGCACGCACCCCATCGGGTGGCGAAGAAGATTTCGCTCTTCCCGTCGCCGTCGATATCGCACGCGGCCGGCACCGAGAAGACCTCCATCTTCGGCCCACCCGCCACGCCGGCACAACGCCAGCGTTCACTTCCCTGCGCATCGAACGCGGCCACCCCGTCGTGCAGCGTCGCGAACACAAATTCCTGCGCGCCGTCGCCGTCGACATCCGCCCACAGGCCTCCCCCCCACTCCACCATGCCTGCCTGCACCTGCCAGCGCAGTTTGCCCGTGGCCGCGTCAATGGCCGCCAGCGAGCCGTCCGCATTGCCCACCGCCAGCAGGCGCGTGCCGTCGGGAAGCGGACCGCTCAGCGCCGCGGCGGAAATGAGCCGCTTTTTCCAGCCGCCGTCGCTTTCCCAGAGCTGCTGGCCCGTCGCCGAAATGCAGCGCAGCCGCCGGGCCTCGCTGTCTCCAACGATGACTTCTTTTCCCGGCGAGGGATGCACGTCCGCGATCAGCGGGGATGCATAAAGGTTGGATTTTCCCTCGAAGGTCCACGCCTGCACGGGTGTTTGGGCACCGGTATATCCGCACGCCGCCAGCAGGAACAACAACACGCCAAAGGTCCGCGGGTTGTGTGCATGGCATGACATGGTTATGGGCTTCCCCTGTGGGTTCGCTTGGGCTATTTGT
>CAIJOU010000669.1 GCA_903822375.1 Candidatus Hydrogenedentota bacterium | reverse complement strand
GACAGACAAACACCCCGTAGCGGGACGCATCCTTTCCCTGGACCAGTACCGGGGCTACACCATTCTTGGCATGATCTTCGTGAATTTTCTCGGACGTTTCGAAAACATACCCGAGTTCTTTAAACATCACAGCGAATACATCACCTACGCCGACACCATTGCGCCGATCTTCCTGTTTGTGGCCGGGGTGGGCTTTCGCCTGTCCTTTTTGCGCAACCGGGCCAAACTGGGACCGGGCAAGGCATTATGGATGGGCCTTCGCCGCTACATGCTTCTCACGATGATCGGCATCGCGTACTACGATCCGCTCAATTGGCACAACTGGTGGGACGCGCTGGTCGACATCGGCCTTTCGGGCATACTGGCGTTGCCCTTCATGGGATTGGGGACGGCGTGGCGCGTCGGCGCGGCATGCTTCTACGTTGCCCTGTACCAGATTCTGTTCATGTTCACCTTCTATGGCGCGTGGGACATGTCCAGCAGTTTCGACGGCGGTCCGCTGGGTCCGCTGAGTTGGTGCTTCAGTCTGCTCTTTGGCACCATCATCTACGATCTGGTTGCCAACGGCGACCCAAAAGGAATCGTGCGCGGCTGCCTTGCCTGGGGTGTGGGCCTGTGCGCGGCAGGTTGTGTCCTGCATTTCGGCATGCGCGTTCTGTGGCCGAACGAGCCCAGTTTCTGGCGTTTCTCCCAGCACGCCATGACGGCACCCTATCCAGTCCTGGCCACGGGCATCGCCTTTCTCTGCTATCTGCCTTTCTACCTGCTTTGCGACCGGGGCGGCATTGAACTGCCGACGCTCACCGTTGTCGGCGCGAATCCGCTGGTGATTTACATGCTGCACGGCATGTACACGGACATCCACGGCGGCATCATCCCGTTCAGCAGCAGCGCGCCCGCGGCCCTTACCGCCTTTGCGCTCTTTTATCTGGGCTGCTGGGTTGTTGCCCGCTACCTGTACAACAACCGCATGATCGTCAAGATTTGACACGGTTCACGCGTTGAGACGCCACAGGGTGAAATTCAGCGCCGAGGCGAAGCTTACCCAGGCGAAGTATGGGACCATCATTAGCGCCGCGGACCGGTTCACGGGCCAGAAAGTGACCACGCACGCCAGAATAAGCGCATCCAGCAGCGCAATTTCGGCAAAGGCCCAGCCCATTTGGTGCGCTCCAAAGAAGACCGCCGTCCATGCCGCGTTGAGCGCCAGTTGCACCGCATAGAGTCCCAGCGCCAGCCCCACCGGCCGCGCGCCACGCTTCAGCCATATCAGCCACGCCGCCACCGCCATCATAAGGTACAGGGTTGACCAGACGGGGCCAAAGATCCAGTTTGGCGGATTCCAGGAAGGCTTGACCAGCGTTCGGTACCAATCGCCGATGCCGAAGAGGCCGCCGACCGAGGCCGCCGCCACGACGAGTGCTATGCTTACGGCCAGAATGAGTGTGTTCATGGACAGGTTCTTCATGATTGTTTCCTCTTTATAACAAGTTGGCTTACTGTCACATAGACCTTCTTGCTCTTAATCTTGCTCTTGCTCCAGTCTATGTATTATGGGCAGTTCTCATTGGTTTCGAGCAAGAGCAGGAGCAGTCCTTTTCATATCGTTTTGTTTCCCCGCACCTTCGCATAGGCGAGCAGCGCGCGCTGACGCGCACCGGCGTGTTCCACCAACGGGCTGGGATAGTCACTGCCCGGCGGTGGGCCGCCGGGGGCATGAATCTGCTTTGCATCCAGGCCGGACAGTTCGGGCACCCAGCGGCGCACATAGATGCCGTCCGGGTCAAAGCGCATTCCCTGCAACGACGGGTTGAACACGCGGAAATAGGGTGCGGCATCCGGGCCGCATCCCGCCGTCCACTGCCATCCCAGCGTGTTGTTGGCAAGGTCTGCATCCACCAGTGTGTCCATGAACCACGCGGCACCGGCCTGCCAGGGTTGAAGCAGATGCTTCACCAGAAACGATGCGGCAATCATGCGCACCCGGTTGTGCATCCAGCCTGTGTGCCACAGTTCACGCATGCCCGCATCCACCATGGGGTATCCGGTGCGCCCGCGTTGCCACGCCTCCAGCAACCCCGCATCGTCCCGCCACGGAAATGCCGCAAACTCAACCCGCATCGGTTCTTCCACCAACCGGGGGAAATGGAACAGCAGATGGTGCGCAAATTCCCGCCAGTACAACTGGCGCAGCCATGCCTCGCCGCCTTGAAGGGCTCCGCCCTTTCGCGAGGCTTCCGTGCGCCGGACGGCTTCATGGAACAGCGTGCGCGCACCGACCTCTCCGAAATGAAGGTGGGGCGAGATTCTCGCAGTGCCTTCGACGCCGGGCACATCGCGGTCTTCGGGATACCGTGCCACGGGACCGTCGAGAAACGCTTCAAGACGCCGCCGTGCCCCGGCCTCTCCGGGCGTCCAGCGCGCGCCCAAACCACCCGCCCAATTGTGCCGCGGCAGGAGTTCCAAGTCTTCCAGCGAAAGGGACGTCATCGCCTTGCCCGGACCGCCCAGACGGGCCGGAGCGGGAATTGGCCCGGCCACGTGCACCTGCCGCGCGGCATTGTGGAAGGGCGTAAAGACTTTGAACGGCCCGCCGGCGCGGTTCATGACCGCCTCCGGGGTCGCAAGCAGATTGGGTGCAAACACACGCAGGCGCATGCCCGCATCCTCCAAAGCCGCGCGCACACGGCTCAACCGGGATTCCTCGTCTCGGTCGATGATGCGATGACAGTACACCGTGTCGGCGTCGCACTGCCGCGCGACCTGCGCCACCTGCTCCGCCGCGTCGCCCCTGCGCAGAATAAGCTGTCCCCCCCGTTTCGCAATGGACGCGGCCAGTTCGGCCAGCGAATGATGGAGCCACCAGCGGGGGGCCGCCCCGCCCAGCCACGCTTGGTCCTCTTTCGGCGGAAAAACAAAGAGGAAAATTACTCCGTCGCCGCGCACTACGGCCGCGGACAGCGCGGCGTGGTCCTCCAGCCGCAGATCCAAACGCAACCACACCAGCGAGGGCGCACCCATTTCAATCACTCCTTCCCGGCATGCCGCAAGGCACGCAATGAAGGAACCCCAGGGGGTGAAAGGCTATTTCATGCCGTTCCGTCAATCCGGGTCGGTGTCGCCGCCGCTGCCCTGCTTCGGTCCGCGCGGCGGCGCAATAACACCCGCCAACACCAGCGCATCATAGGTGTCGCGGTCCACCACGTCACCGCTGTTTACAATGCGGACGGTACCGTTCACCATGATCAGGTATTGGCGCGTTTCCACGCCGCGCCGCAGCACATGTGAACCTTTCAGCATCATGTCATATTCAATGCGCACAAAGGCTTCGCCGACCGACGGGTGTTGCGGCGCCGACCGGTCCATGTCAAGCACCGGATTGCGCTTTTCGGAGGCCACCGTGTCGCGCAGACTGCTGAGCATGCCCGGATGGGGGCGCTTGTTCTTTCGAAACAACAAGGCGTGAACCCTCACAGTTTCCGTAAACCGGCGCTCATGACCCCGCTGCGGGGGCGGGGACGGGCGCGGTCCCAGGGTCCGCCGGTGGCGCACCGGCGGGCTGCTTTGGCAGATTCTCTTTGCTGATGGGCACGGCCACCAAACCCTCTTTTGCGCGGTATTCCACGGCTTCGGCCGAGGCCTTCGCCATTTCCTTGAGCGCGGGGTCTGTTTCCGTCTCGGCGCATTTTTTGAGCGCATCCAGCACGGACGCATCCCCGATTATTCCCAGATCCTTGATGGCGCGCGAGCGCGATTCGGCGGGCAGTTTCGCGTCCAGCACCGCCTCGGCGAAAAGTTTCGTGTTCTTCATTACGGCCAGTTGCGGCATGTTCAGCACGATCGAGTTGCGCTCCTCGGCGGTGGCCTCCGGACTGGACCACAATTCGATTGCCTTGGCGACTCCGTCCGGGTCGCCGTACTGTTCCATCACCAGAATCGCGGCGCTGCTTACATGGCGGTCTGTATCGACCATGAGCTCCCTAATCCGTGCCAATCCCGCGGGCGTGCCCGCGCCGCGGTGCTGCAGCACACCGAGCAGGTGCGCGGCGCAGCCGCGCGAAACAGAGTCAATCTGTGTCCCCGTCAATTCGATGAGTCTTGGTTCGTGGGACTGCGAAATGAAGGGCATGGTCATTACCACCACCAGCACTTTCTTGCCGGGGTCCGCGTCCTTGTCCGCCAGCACGTCGAGCAGCGGCGTCAGTTTGTCCGGCCCTTGCGCGGCAAGCTTTTGCACGATCTCGGCCAGTTTTTGGGTGTCCATCTTTTCCCTGTCCCCGCTGGCCATGGTCATCCATTGCGAAACAAGCTGTTCCGGCGACTCTGCGGCCGGCGCGGCCGGCACGGCCGGACCGGAACCGCATCCCATAAGAATCATTGGCAGCGTCGTTAGGAATAGAAGGGCGCGAATATGCATGCTCATGGCTGTACTCCGGGGTTGGTTGGGCGATCACGTCGGAACACCCACCCAAAGAGCGTACCACATCCCGGTTTTGGAAAGCACAGAGAACAGCCTGAACCCTGTTGCCTTTGCCATCAAGAATGGGCGAAACTCACCAGTCACGCCCATGGTCATAAACCAGACGGCAAAGAGCCACCGGCCCCGGCACACCGGGTCCCAACAAATTTCAAAGTGGTCCGTCGGGCCGCAGAGCAAGTCAACCAAGGGGAAAGTGCACATGAAGTCCTTAGCGTTTCAGACCAGTTCAGGGATGACGAGGTCAGTCCTTGTTGCCGGCACCTTCCTGCTGGTAGGCTTTTTGGCCACTTATGCGCTCCTGGCCCCGGCACCCAAACCCGCCACAGCGCCGGCCACCGAATTCTCGGCCCTGCGCGCCATTGAGCACAGCAAGGCGACCGCGCGCGTGCCCCACCCGATGGGCACGGCGGCCAACGCCACGGTGCGCGCTTATATCGTCGGAAAACTGAAGGAGATGGGCCTGGAGGTGGAGGAGCAGCCTTCGCAGTACCTGCATCGAAGGGGCTTCGAAGTCAGTACAAATGTGATTGGACGCATTCCCGGCACGGCCAACTCCAAGGCGTTCACCCTCATGGCGCACTTCGACTCGGTTCCCTACGGGCCTGGCGCTTCGGATGACGGGGCGGGCGTGGTGACCATGCTGGAGACCGCCCGGGCGCTCAAGGCGGGGCCACCCCTGAAGAATGACGTCATCTTCCTGTTTACAGACGGCGAGGAGTCCGGGGAGGTGGGGGCGGAGGCGTTCATGCGCAGTCCGATGGCCGACAAAGTGGGCCTTATCCTCAACTTTGAGACGCGCGGCACCGCCGGCCCCTCCATGATGTTCGAGACCAGCGTGGGCAACGGGTGGCTCATCCCGGAGGTGACCAAGGCGGGGGTGGACGTGCGCGCCTGCTCGCTCATGTACAACGTCTACAAGATGATGCCTTTCAACAGCGATTTTACGGCGGCGAAGAAAAGGGGTCTGAAGGGTTTCAATGTCGCTTTCATTGACAACTTCTGCTGGTACCACACCAAGAATGACACGCCCGAGCATATGAGCCTGGCCAGTCTGCAAAACCATGGGTCCTATGCCCTGGGTCTTGCACGGCATTTCGGCAACCTGCCGCTCGACGGCGACCTGGTGAAACCCGACCTGGTGTATTTCAACACCGTGGGTTCCCGGATAGTCCATTACCCCATGGCGTGGAGCGGGCCCGTTGCGTGGACGGCGGCTCTCGTCTTCCTTTTCATGGTGATACTGGGTGTGGTGCGCGGCCATCTCACCCTGTTGGGCTTTTTCGGGGGCGTGCTTTCCTTTGCGTTTACGGCGGTGTTGTCCGCCTTGGTCGTTCTGGCGGCGCTGGGGCTGGCGTATGGGCCGCAAAAGCTGTACACCCAATACACCACCGGCGTCACGAATCTGCCCGACCTGGTGGCGCTCAACCACAACGGCCTCTACGGCTGGGCCTTTGCCGCGCTTGCCGTGGGCGTCTTCATGGCATGTTATCAGGGGCTCTGCCGCTGGATGCGCCCGGCTAACCTCGCCGCGGGGGCGCTCGCGTGGTGGGTGCCTATTCTCGCGGGCATACAGCATTTCATGCCGGGCGGCAGCTACGTCGCCGCATGGCCGCTGCTCTTTGCCTCGCTCGGCCTGGCCGTTTCATTTCTGTGGCGCGCCGACAGCCCCGCGCCTGCGCTTCGTGTGTTCCTGCTCGGGGCTTTTGCAGTGCCTGGCATCGTTCTTGTGGCCCCGTCCTACCAGGTGCTTCTGTCCACGATTATGGTCATGATGGCGCCGGGGTTGGCCTTTCTTATGGTCCTGGTGCTGAGTCTGCTGATCCCGCAGGTTCCGTTGATGACCAGTCCCAACCGCTGGTGGCTGCCCGCCTATGCGACTGGCATCGCGGTGCTGATGCTGGCCTTCGGCACCGCCAACAGCGGCTATACCTCCGAACGGCCAAAGCTCAACAGTCTGGCCTATGGGCTTAATCTCGACACCGGAACGGCCGCGTGGTTCAGCTACGACCATAAACTGGATGAATGGACCTCCACATTCTTCCCGTCGGACGGTTCCAAGCCGCCGCGCGGCGCCGTCACCGAATACATTCCGGGCGACAACCGGGAATATTGGAAAGCCCCAGCGCCGGTGGCACCCTATCAGGGGCCGCAGGCGAAGGTGGTCAGTGACCGTGTCGGACCGGATGGCCGCGCCGTCACGGTACATATTGACACGCCCGAACGGCCCCTTGATGTGCGGATTTGGCTGGTGTCTGACAATACCATCCGCTCCGCCATGGTCTTTGACCAGAAAGTTGAAGGTGGCGGCAAAGACTGGAGCTTGAATTTCCGCGGATTTCCGGCCGAAGGCGCGGACATGACGTTCCAAGTCGATCCGGCGGCCCCGTTTGCGCTCAAGGTCGAGGCGCGACTGTTGGGCCTGCCGAGTTTGCCCGGAGTGCCGGTCCGGCCCGACCACATGGCGGTGGAGCCAAACACCATCCGGCGACCTTGGTCGTTTCGCGGCGACGACGTGTATTTGATCCGTACCTTCGATTTCCCGGCCGGGGCGAACATTTCCGCGTCCGGAACGCCATAGGCGCCGAAATCACCGAAACACGGGGTCTTGCTTGTCTTAATCCCAAAGGGATTATGGAGCAAAGCCCGGGGTTGGCCGATGTCACACGCACATGTGACTTCGGCCCACCCCGGGCGGACGGCTCCCTATATAATTCTCTGCCCTGTAAGGGTTCTGTTCCCAGAAGCCTCCGGTACTCCAAGGCAGGCAAACGGCGCCACTTCGCCTCGCCGACCGCCAACCCCGGTCTTTTGCCCGGCTGGGCGCATGGGTAACCTTTTGTTCCATAACCCCGTTGGGCTGTCGTGTACGGTGCCGCGCGAGTGGCCCCAACCGTCTTCGGCCCCAAAGGGGCCGCATATGAATAGCCCCGGGTGACCGAAGGGAACCCGGGGTTAACGTTACAAAACAGACCCGTCCCCGAAGG
>CAIJOU010000668.1 GCA_903822375.1 Candidatus Hydrogenedentota bacterium | reverse complement strand
CGGCGGCGTTCTTCCTGCTCGGATTCATGTCCAAGCCCATGGTGGTGACCTTTCCCTTTGTGCTGCTGCTACTGGACTATTGGCCCCTGGGCGAGGTGGACCGCACAGCCTCCATCACTGCAATGGCGCGCAAAACGGCGCGGCTGGTTGTTGAAAAGGCTCCGCTGTTCCTGATGACCGCGGCGATGTGCGCCATCACGGTGATCATGCAGATGCGCGGCGACAACCTTTCCTTTGGCGCAAAGGTACCCCTGCTGGGACGCTGTGCCAATGCGGCGGTGGTCTATGTGCTTTATCTGGTGAAGACGGTGTGGCCCTACGGGCTGGCGGTCTACTACCCGCATCCGCTGTCGCGGCCGGCCTGGCAGGTTGCGGGTGCGGTCGTGGTGCTGGCCGCGATCACCCTGTTTTGTCTGCGCAACGCACGAAGGCGTCCCTGGTTCATTGTCGGGTGGCTTTGGTATCTGGGCACCCTGGTGCCGGTGATAGAGATTGTGCAGGCCGGTTCCTTCTCGCATGCGGATCGGTACACCTACATCCCGCTCATAGGCATATTCATCATGGTGGCCTGGGGCTTGGACGAACTTCGGCGCTCGCAGCGGTTCCCGGTGCGTGTTATGGACGGCGCGGCGGCCGTGATGGTTGTTGGATTCACGCTGGCCGCGATACACCAGACCGCCTGCTGGAAAGACAGCGAAACACTGTTTCGCCATGCGCTGACCGTGGCCGCGGACAACGCGCTGGCGCGCAACAATCTTGGCGTGGCTTTGCAGGGCCGGGGACACCGGGAGGCCGCGAGGGAACAATACGAGCTTGCGCTGAAAGCCGACCCCAAGTACACGCTTGCCACCGACAATCTGGGGGTGCTGCTGTATGACGAGGGCAAATATGCCGAGGCCATCCAGAAACACATGGAAGTGCTGGCCGCCAACCCAAAATCGACGCTGGCCCGCATACACCTGGCGGCGGCGCTGCGCAAGCTGTCCCGGTATGACGAGGCCAAAACATACTATGAAGAGGCAATCGCCATTGATTCCGAGTCTGCACTCGCCCTTTGCGGTTTGGGGGACCTGTTGCTGGATCTTAAACAGCCTGACAAGGCGCTGGATGCTTTTGAGAAGGTCCTGAAGACCAACCCGAGAAGCAGGGAGGCAAACACGGCCCTGGGCGAAATGCTCGCGAACGCGGGAAAACCCGAGGAGGCCGCCGCATACTACGCCAAGGTGCTCCGCAATGATCCTTACGATGCACAGGCCTCCTACAACCTGGGAACGGTGTTGAAATCCCTGAACAGAACCGCCGAGGCGGAGGCGTGCTACCGCGAGGCGCTGCGTTGGAAGCCCGAGTTCCCCCAGGCGCACAACAACCTCGCCGGCATCCTGGCCAAGACCAACAGGATTGACGAGGCTGTTGCCCATTACCGCAATGCCATGGCGGCCGACCCCCGCTTTGCCGATGCATACAACAATCTTGCGAGTTTGCTGGCCACCCGGGGGAACATGGAGGAAGCCCGGTCCCTCTACGAACAGGCACTGGAAATTGAACCCGCATATATTAATGCCCGGCTCAATCTGGCCAATCTGCTCATGCAGGCGGGTCAAAACGCGCAGGCACTTCCCCAACTCCGTAAAGTGCTGGAAATCGACCCGGCCAACAAACACGCCCGGGAAATGATTGCCGAAATTGAACCGCAGGCTGTACCGGCTCCGCCACCCCATCCCTAACCGCGCGCACATCAAAGTATCTTCTTGCTCTTGCTCCCAATCTTGCTCCTGCTCCAGTTTGAGAATTTAGGAAGCAATGATAAATGGGAGCCTTTCTACAGGGACAACGAACGCACAACGCCCATTGTTTTCTCAATTCGAGCAAGATTGGGAGCAAGAGCAAGAGCAAGAGCAAGAGCAAGAGCAGGAGGATGAGGATGAGGATGAGGTATCCCAGGCCAATCGGCCAAACAGTCACCAAAGCACAAATCTCCGCTCCGTTGCGGAACATGAATCAGGTGTTCTATCTTATTGGCCATGAAACTGGATAGAGCAAAGCTAAGTTGTTTTGCGGTGTGCGCGGGCTTGGCCGCGTGCTGCGCCGCAATCTACGGGCAAACCCTGTCACACGGATTTCTCTCCTACGATGACGGGTTGTATGTCTTTGAAAACGCACGGGTCAAGGCCGGGTTAAACTGGGGGAGCATTCTCTGGGCATTCACCACCCAGTCGGCGAATTACGTGCATCCGCTCACCTGGATGAGCCATATGCTCGACTGCGACCTCTACGGGCTGCATCCATGGGGGCACCATCTCAGTAACCTGCTCTTCCATACCGCCGATTCAATCCTACTTTTCCTCGTCTTTGCGCGGATGACACGCCGTCTTTGGCCCAGCGCACTGGTCGCGGCGCTCTTTGCCGTCCACCCTCTCCACGTGGAGACGGTGGCTTGGATAGCCGAGCGGAAGGGCCTGCTCAGCACACTGTTTTGGGTCGCCACACTGGGGGCCTACGCCTGGTACGCGCGGCGGCCCGGTCCGGCGCGGTATCTGGCTGTGGCGTTGCTTTTCCTGTTGGGGCTGATGGCCAAGCCCATGCTGGTGACACTTCCGTTTGCGCTGCTGCTGCTGGACTGGTGGCCCCTGGACCGCATAGATCGTGCCGACCCGCCTGGTGTTCTGGTTCGCAGGACGGCCCTGCTGGCCGTGGAGAAACTGCCGCTCTTTATACTCTCGGCATTCTTTTGTGCGACCACATTTGTGATGCAGGCAAGCGGCAAGAACCTCAGTTTTGGCGAGAAGATCCCTCTTTTGGGGCGATGCGCCAACGCCGTGGTGGTCTATGTGCTTTATCTGCTGAAAACGGTTTGGCCCTCCGGTCTGGCCGTGTATTATCCCCATCCCCTTGCGCGCCCCCTGTGGCAGGTGGTCGTTGCGGCAATGGTGCTGGCCGCAATCACCCTCTTGTGCCTTTACCATGCCCGCCGCCGTCCGTATCTGGTGGTCGGGTGGTTTTGGTATCTGGGAACACTCCTGCCCGTCATCCAATTGGTGCAGATAGGCACCTTCTCCCATGCAGACCGGTACACCTACGTCCCCCTCATCGGCGTCTTTGTCATGGTTGCCTGGGGCCTGGACGGGCTGGGAAGCAGGGGGCGCCTCTCTGCAAGGACGTTATCGGCGGCCGCGGCCCTTGCCGTGGCCGTGTTTGCCATGGTCGCCTGCCGCCAGACGGGCTACTGGAAAGACGACTTGACTTTGTTTGGACACGATCTGGCCGTGGCGGGCGATAATTCGGTGGCGCATGACAACATGGGCGCGGCGCTTGTGGACCAGGGAAGACCCAAGGAGGCGGTGGAACAGTACCGCCTGGCATTGAAAGCCAATCCCGCTGACGCGGAGGCGCTTTATAACATGGGCGTCGTGATGGAACAGTTGAACCGCCTCTTGGAGGCCGAATCCTGGTATTGGCAGGCATTGCGTCTGAAACCTGAACACCCGAAAGCCCACAATAATCTGGCCGGTATTCTGGTGCAGTCCCGCAACTTCGACGAGGCGATGGCCCATTACCGAGAGGCCGTCCAGTTGGCCCCCGATTTTCTGGATGCCCACAACAATTTGGGGAATCTGCTGGCCACCCAGGGGCGACTTGATGAAGCGCTGCAGGAATACGGTAAAGCGCTTGAACTCGACCCCGCACAGATAAATGTCCGCCTGAATCGGGCAAATATCTTGATTCATCTGGGGCGGGGCGATGAAGCCCTTCGCCAGTTGAAATACGTGCTTGAGCTTGAGCCCAACAACAAGAACGCCCAGCAGATGATCGCCCAGGTAGAAGCCGCCAAGGCGACTGCGCCTTCCAGCGTCACGCCTGCCCAGTAACCAAGACCCATGCGGCGGGAAGTTCTCGTTATGGATGAGGTGTTTCTTGACTTAACAAGGCTCCAGATGACCTCTCCAAAGCCCGGGGGCCATCTCTTGGGATATTGTGAAGGCTCCCTAGCGTCTTGAAACGACAATTTTTGTCATTCTTTTCCAGCCCCGTCTCACCATAATCCGGGTCTGTTCCGCGCCCTATACACCTACATGCACCTTGTTGCGGTGTATTCGTGGTGATAAATACCATAATATCACGTATTTGGATTGCCGTCCAATCTTGGCATGTCTTTTGCTTAATGTAAATCAGCAAAAAAACGGACGGCTTGCCAGTGGGTCTGCAAACCCTTTGAACAACTGTCTGGGGCAAACAAACTGGAGGACTTGAAGATGAGAAACAAAGGCTTTACGTTGATTGAGTTGATGATTGTGGTGGCCATTATCGCGATCATCGCCGCCATCGCCATTCCGAACCTGCTCCGTTCGCGCATTCAGTCGAACGAGTCGGCCGCGATTGGCAACCTGCGCACCGTGCTGGGTTCCGAGAACGCGTACAACTCCGCCCGCGGCGTGTATGGCAACTTCGCCTCCCTAACGGGCAGCACGCCCCCGTTCCTTGATGGCACGTGGCCCGGCGCGAAGAGCGGCTACAGCTTTGCCGAAATCACCCTTGCCAACTCCAACAACTCGTTCTCCTGCGCCGCCACTCCGGTGGGCCAGGACACGACCGGTTCGCGCGGCTTCTTCGTGAATGAGTCCGGCGTGATTCGTGCCGGCGCTGCCGGTTCCGCCACCTCGGCTGGCACGCCCATCGGCCAGCAATAGCAGTTTAGCCTGAGCCAATCCCCCCGGCGGCGGAGGTTACCACCTTCGCCGCCGTTCTTGTTTTTGTGCGGGTGTTACCCCGGCGGAAAAGAAGAACCGGCCGACCTCGGAAGGTCGGCCGGCACGGAAACGGAAGCAGTCCCGCAATCAGTGCATTTCCTGGCCACCGGTGACGTTGATGGCCTGGCCGGTCATGTAGCCCGATGCGTCGCCGGCGAAGAAGACCACCACGTTGGTGACATCGCGGTATTCGCAGGGACGCTTCATGGGCACCTGGTCGATGTACTTCTGCCGGACCTGCGCCTCGGTGATGCCTTGGTTGGCGGCATACTGCTTGAACAGGCTGTTGACCCACAGGGGGGAGTTGAGCAGATTGCCGGGGCAGATTGCATTCACACGCACCCCGCGCTCGGCGAATTCCAGCGCAAGGCTCTGGGTCACACCGATGCCGCCGAACTTGGCGGCGGCGTAGGCGCTGTTCTTGAAACTCCCTTTCTTGCCGGACTTGGAGTTGATCTGGATGATCGAGCCCGTGCCGCGCGCCAGCATGACGCGCGCCGCTTCGCGGGCGCACAGGAAGTAGCCCGTCAGGTCCACGTCAATCACCTTGCGCCATTTGGCCGCGTCAAACTCGACCGAGTCGCCCGCGATCAGAATGCCCGCGTTGCAGACCATCACGTCCAACTGGCCCAGCGTGGCCACGGCCTCGTCGACGGCCGCGCGGATCGCGTCCGCATCGGTCACGTCCACGGCACGGCCGAACACGGTGCGCCCGGTCCTGGCGGCCACGTCGGCTGCGGTGGCCTCCGCCTGCTGCACGTTGATGTCCCAAATAATGACGTCGCAGCCCTCTTCGGCCAGATGCTCCGAAATGGCCGCGCCCAAACCCTGGGCGCCGCCCGTGACAATCGCCTTGCGTCCATCCAGCATGCCCATTACAGGAACCTTTCCAGCAGTGCCGCTTCGGCTTCTTTCGTCCATCCGCCCTCGGGGCTCAGTTTCGCACCCACATCGGGCATCTTTTCGGCCACCTCTTCGAGGGGCATCAGTTCCAGTTCTGGAATTTGCGTGTAGATGACGGTCTTGCCGGGGTACTTCGCGTCTTTCACGCCCTTGAGTCCGTCGTGCGCGGCGCTCAGCCCGCCGATGGCGGCCACACTGCGGTTGCTGTCGAGTTTCTGCGCCTCGACCAATTCAAGCACCTTTTGCAGGTCACTGATGCGCGAGCCGCTGCAACCGATCATCTTGACGCCCCTGCAAAGCTTGTCAAGCGGCACGGTGGCCATGGTGCCGATGCCGACACCGGCGAAGATGTTCACGAAGGCGCTGTCCGCGGCAAGCGACACGGCTTGGCGCACGAGCGGGGCCACCGGCGCGAGCACGACGAGGTCGGTGTAGCCCTCCGGTCCGCCCAAGTCCTTGATGCGCGCGTTCATGTCGGCGGGGGATGCAAATTCGCCCGGCGACAGGGTGTACAGTTCGACGCCGCGCCTGGCGGCCAGATCGCCAAAGCGGTTCACGATATGGTCGAGACGGCTGGGGTCAAGGTCGGTGACCACGACCCGCTTGGAACCGTCGGCCTTCTCAATGGCGCGCTGCACGTGCATTTGCCCCATCGGTCCGCCTGCGCCGATGAACAGCGCGCGGCCTTCGGGCAGCAGGTCGTTGCGCCTGACCGCCGCGGCCACCGCCTCCAGCGTGTCACCACCGCCGTAATACCGGATGTTCTGGTAGTGGACCTTGCCCACATCGAGCGACACATCGCCCGATTCACCGGGCGCGCCGAGCAGGAACATGACACCGTGCGGGTTCAGCCGCGCGGCGAGCGACTCCACAACCTTGGGACTCGGCGTCACAACAACGATGTCGTCGTAGGTGCCCTCGCCCAGTCCGGCGAGGTCGGTGCCGATCACCGTCGCGCCGGGCAGTTTGGTGTCCCAGCCGTCGGGCGTGTCGGTCACCACCAGTTGCGCCTTGCCCGTCGGGGTGATGCGGTCATCGAGATTGTAGGACATCTCCACACAGGCCCACGGCTCGGCCAGCGCGGACTGGCTGTAGCCCGTTTCGGGGCGCACGGGCAGCAGGTAGCAACCTTCATCCCCGGCCAGCGCCCGCTCGTCGAGCAGCGCATATTCCTGAAGACCGCCGGGAATCATGTAGCCGAAGGCGTAGCCCACGCCCTTGTAATAGATGTCCGCCTGGACGATGAAGCGGTCGCCGGGGCTGAACTCGCTTTTCCACTTCCTGCCCACCTTGACCACCGTGCAGGCGCACTCGTGGCCGAGCACCGTCGGGTCATTGGCGAGGTCGCGGCCGCGCAGCCGCGGATGGTTGCCGCCTTGGGCGATGATCTTCATGTCCGACAGGCACAGACCCAGCGCGTCGACGCGCACGAGCACCTCGTCATCCTTGGGCTCGCGGAGGGGCACCGTCACCGGTTTTCCGTCGCGGCCGACGTTTTCGAGTCCCGCGCCGAACACCTGCCATGCCTGGTAGGTCTGGGGCAGCGGCGCTTCCGCTTTCTTGTAATTCTCGAGCTTGGACACGGTGATATCTCCCGTTGGTTGCTGGTTAGGCGATGGTCTTCTGGCGGTACAGTTCATCGGGGCGCGTGTCGATGCGGCGGATGTCGGCCTCGGTCATCCACTTGGGGCCGCCGATACTGTAGGCGCCGACGAGCACCTGGTGCATTTTCTCGCCCATGTCGGTGATGTTCTTGACGCTCTTGGCGTTGAGGCCGAGGGCAAAGATGCCGTGGCTTTCGAGCAGCATGGCCTTGGGCACCACGCCCTCTTCGGCGACATACTGGCGGACCCGCGCGCGCACCTCGCGGGCCAGCACCAGGCCCGGATCAACGTAGGGCACGAAAACGGACTTGTGGCCGAGCACCACGATGTGGTCGGGGCACAGGCGGCCGAGGGCGGCCTCGCGCGCGTGAATAGAGCACATCAGCGCGTTCGTCGCGATCGGGTGCGTGTGCCCGATGAAATTGTATTCTGCATATTTGTAAAGGAGCGCATGCATCATGGTTTCCACCGAGGGCATGCGTTTTTCGTCCGGGTCAATCAGCGCGTTGCGCAGGTTCGCCGACACGTCGGCGTCCGTTGCCGACAAGTTGTCCAAAATGGCGGTCACCTTTGAAATGGACACCTCCAGGAAATCGCCGGGGCCCATGGTGCCAAGGCAGGTTCCCGAGGCCTTGATATAAAAAGTGTCATCGTCTATGCGGGCCGAGGTGTTGCCCTCGCCGATCATGGCATAGGGTTTTTCCGGGTCGCCAAGATAATGTGAAAGTTCCACCAACTCCGCCAACACTGCCTGCTTGTCCATGTCATTTGCTCCGG
>CAIJOU010000667.1 GCA_903822375.1 Candidatus Hydrogenedentota bacterium | reverse complement strand
CAGCCGGACCGGCTGGCGGCGTCGCTGGAAGGCGCCGAGGTGCTGTACAACACCTACTGGGTGCGCTTCAATCACCGACTGTTCACGCACGCCGAGGCGGTGCGCAACACACTGACGCTGTTTGACGCGGCGAAGCGCGCCGGGGTGCGGCGCATCGTGCACACGAGCATCACCAACCCGTCGGAAGACTCGCCGCTGGAGTACTTCAGCGGCAAGGCCAAACTGGAGCGCGCACTGCGCGAATCGGGCATTTCGCACGCAATCCTGCGTCCTACGGTCATCTTTGGCAAAGAGGACATCCTGATCAACAACATCGCGTGGACGCTTCGGCGCTTTCCGGTGTTCGGCGTGTTCGGCGACGGGAACTACCGCCTGCAACCCATACACGTCGAGGATTTCGCCGATTTGGCGGTGGAACAGGCGGGGCGCAGCGAGAATACCACGGTCGACGCCATCGGCCCGGAGACTTTCAGCTACCGGGACCTGGTCAAGACGATAGGCACGATCATCGGCTGTCCACGTCCCGTGGTGTCCGTGCCGCCCTGGCTGGGCTACGGCGCAGGCTGGATCATCGGTCAATGCACCGGCGATGTGACGATCACGCGCGATGAGATAGAAGGGTTGATGGCAGGCCTGCTCTACACGACCTCTCCGCCGGCGGGCAACACCTCGCTCACCGACTGGACCCGCGCGCATGCCGACGCATTGGGCAGACGCTATGCCAGCGAAGTGGCCCGGCGCGTGGACCGCAAGAAGGAATACGGGGCACTGTAGCGGTAAGTCCCGGCATGGTTTGTTTCCATGGGCGCAGACGCCTGTTCCCGACATAAGCGGATGCTGGCGCAGTTGCAGCGGCGGGGGGAACAGGAATCCTGTCCACGACGGGTCCCGGTCCCCAGGCCGTCCCAGATGCATCGGATTGTCTGCATCTGCTATCCTTTACGCTCCCTTTGAACCCCAAACACGACAGGGAGTTATCCACCGTGAAGAGTGACGAAATACGGGCATCCTATCTTGAGTTCTTCCGTCAGCGCGGCCATGTGGTCGAGCGCAGTGACCGGCTGATTCCGGGCAACGACCCGACGCTGCTGTTCACCAGCGCGGGCATGGTGCAATTCAAGCCCTATTACACGGGCGAGGCGCCCGTACCCTACCGCCGTGCCACAACGTCGCAGAAGTGCCTGCGGGCGGGCGGCAAGGCCAATGACCTGGACGAGGTTGGCAAGACTTCGCGCCATCTTACCTTCTTCGAAATGCTGGGCAATTTCTCCTTCGGCGATTATTTCAAGCGCGAGGCGATCGCGTGGGGTTGGGAGTTTACCACCCAGGTGCTGAAGTTTCCGGCGGAGGCCGTGTGGGTGTCGGTATACACCGATGACGATGAGGCGGCGGCCATCTGGGAGAAGGAAATCGGCATTAATCCGTCGCGCATCGTGCGGCTGGGCGCGAAGGACAACTTTTGGGGTCCGGCGGGCGACACGGGCGCCTGCGGCCCCTGCTCTGAACTGCTCTTTGACCGGGGCGTGGACATCGACCCGACCGCCACACCAGAGAATGATCCGAAAGAGCGTTTCCTGGAATTCTGGAACCTCGTGTTCCCGCAGTTTGACCAGCAGTTGGACGGGTCGCGCCCGCCACTGAAGAACCGCGGCATCGACACGGGCATGGGTTTGGAGCGCATCGCGCTGCTCATGCAGAAGAAAGATACCGTGTTTGACACGGACGGCATCTTCGAATTGATCAAGGCAACGCAGGCGATTGCGGGCGTGCCCTACGAGAAGAACCCGGTGCCCTACCGCGTCATCGCGGACCACATTCGCGCGCTCAGCTTCATGACGGCCGACGGCATCCTGCCGTCGAACGAGGGCCGCGGCTACGTGTACCGGCGGCTGCTGCGCCGCGCGGCCCGCTTCGGCCGTGAACTGGGCTTGGAGAAACCGTTCCTGCACGAGGTCAGCGCGACGGTGGTGGATACAATGGGCCACCACTACCCCGAACTGGTCGAGAGCCGCGCCCAGATTGCGCGCCATATCCGCGTGGAGGAGGACCGCTTCGCGGGCACGCTCGCGCGCGGCATGGACCTGCTGGCCACCATATTCGACAAGGTCAAGTCCTCGGGCGAGACCGTGGTCTCCGGCGAGGAACTGTTCAAACTGCACGACACCTACGGATTCCCGCTCGACCTGGCCACGGACATGGCCGAGGACCGAGGCTTCAGCGTGGACCGCGAGGGCTTCCAGCAGGCCATGACCCGGCAGAAGGAAAAGGCGCGCGGCGCATGGGTTGGCAGCGGCCAGCAGGCCATAGCCCCGATCTACCGCACGCTCAACGAGCAGTTGGGCGACACCGAATTCACCGGCTACGGCAACAGGCAGGAAACGGCCACGGTGCGCGCTATCGTGCGCGACGGCGAAGCCGTGGAGGCGCTGCAGGACGGCGAGAACGGCGAGGTGGTGCTCGACAAGACACCGTTCTACGCCGAATCGGGCGGACAGGTGGGCGATACGGGCGTGCTTGAAACTTCCGAGGCCACCGCGCACGTTTCAGCGACGCGCCGACTGGTGGGCAAGATGACACTGCACGGTGTGACCGTCGCCAGCGGCGCGCTGAGGGTCGGCGACAGGGTCGAGGCGCGCGTGGATGAAACCCGCCGCCGCGCCATCGAAAACCACCACACCGCCACGCACCTCCTGCAGGCGGCGCTGCGCCAGGCGCTCGGCGAACACGTGCATCAGGCGGGCTCCTATGTGGGCCCCGACCGGCTCCGTTTCGACTTCACGCACTTCGAAGGCATCGCTCCGGACCGGCTGCACGACATCGAACGGTTGGTGAACGACTATATCCGCCAGAACGAGGCGGTGCTCACCGTGAGCAAGCCGATTGAAGAGGCCCGCGCCGAGGGGGCGATGGCGCTGTTCGGCGAGAAATACGAGGACGTGGTGCGCACGGTGCGCGTGGGCGAGATCAGTCTGGAACTCTGCGGCGGGTGCCATGTGCCCAACACGGGCGTCATCGGCTGCCTGAAACTGGTATCCGCGGGAGCGCTGGCCGCGGGCGTGCGCCGCATCGAGGCAGTCT
>CAIJOU010000666.1 GCA_903822375.1 Candidatus Hydrogenedentota bacterium | reverse complement strand
GCGAACGCGGCCTGGCCTTCGGGCGAGGCGACGAACTGGGCGAACTTGCGGGCGGCGGCGGCCTGCTTGGAGCAGGACAGCACCACCAGTTCCACGCCCTGCGCGTGAAACCAGTCGATGGCTTTCCAGCGCGCCGCGTCGCTGTCGAGCGCGTAACCCACCAGCCCCTCCGCCTCTTCGGCGTTGGGCTTGACCATGTAGGGCTTTTCCGCCAGCGCGCGGCGAAAGGGCTCGCCGTAGGAATCGACGATGGCCAGCACGCCCGCTTCGCGCGCCAGGCGCACACCCTCGGCGTACAGTCCGTCCAGGGACGGGTCAGGCACGGAACCGTTGAACGTGACCACCTTGGCGGCGGCGATTGACGTGGCGATGTTCTTAACGGCGGATTGTACCTCGGCCTCCGTCACTGTGGGACCCGGCTCAAAAAACGCGGTCTGTCGGTGGATCGATTCTTCCAGCACAGTCGTGATGGTTCGGGTCATCGACGCCACCCACACCGGTATGCAGCGCACGCCGTCGTCGTGGGTGATCATATCCACAACATGCTGTCCTGTCGGTCCGCCGACAATGACCAACGCCGCCGTGTCGCCGCCCAGCGCCTTGACCGCGCGGGACACGTTTGACCCCTTGCCGCCGGGGATGTAAGTGCACTTCTGGCTGCGCAGCCGTCCGCCGACTTCAAGACGATCTATAAAGACCGTCTTGTCCACGCAGGGATTGGGGGTAACGGTGAGGATCATGACTTGGCGCTATCCGGTAGGTTTGCCTGTCTTTTAGGGAAAGGCAGGACAGTTGGCCCGGCAAAACGTTTTACAATGGCAAGACGGCCGTCTGCCGACTCTTCTGAATTCTGACTTCTGGATTCTGACTTCTTACCTGTTGTCTTCCTGCCAGCGCGCCAGCGCGCAACCGGCGCAGCCGATGACGCCCGAATCGCCGCCCAGCCCTGCGGGCAGAATCTGGCAGCGCTTCACGGGCACTTCAAAGGCGTTCGCCTTCACCACCTCGCGCACCTTGTCGAAAAGCATGTCGCCCGCGGCGATCATGCCGCCGCACAGGATGATGCGCTCGGGGTTGAGCATGTTCACCATGCTCGCCGCGCCGAGTCCAATCCAGGTCGCCGTTTCGTCAAACACCCACTGGGCGTAGGCGTCGCCCGCGACGGCCGCTTCATAGATAATCTTGCCGTCCAACATTTCGGTGTCGCCGCCGGTCATGGCTTTCAGCGCGGTCTCCGCCTCGGCCCATTTCTCCTCGGCCGTGCGCACCATGCCGGTGACAGAGGCGTAGGCCTCCAGGCAGCCTTTGGAGCCGCAGCCGCACATGCGGCCGTCGCGCATGACCTTGATGTGGCCCAGTTCGGCTGCGGTGCCGTCAATGCCGCGCAGCAACTGGCCGAACACAACGACGCCGCCGCCCACGCCCGTGCCGAGCGTGAAGACCACCACGGATTCCGCCCCGTGACCGGCCCCCATCCAGAATTCGCCGTAGCAGGCCACGTTCGCATCATTGTCCACGTAGCAGGGCACGCCCAGGCGCTTGGACATGTCGGCGGCCAGCGGCACATCCTTCCAGCCGGGGAGGTTGGGCGGGCTGTACACGATGCCGGTCTGCCAGTTCATCGGCCCCGGCGCGCCGAAACCGGCGGCCAGCACGTTGTCCATGGTCAGGCCGTTTTCGGCCAGCAGGTCGCGCACGCTCGCCTCCATGGCGTCCATCACCGCCTTCGGCCCGCCGTCCGCATCGGACGGCCGCGACGCCTTCGCGATAATCTTCTTTTCCGTGGAGACGATGGCGGTCTTCACAAAGGTCCCGCCCAGGTCAACGCCGATAATCACCTTGCTCATGCTCGCCAATCTCCTTAATTTGAACCACAGAGGACACAGAGGAACACAGAGGTTCACAGAAATCCGATTACACGCTCACACAAATCTTTTGTTTCTTCATCTTCCTCTGTGCACCTCTGTGTCCTCTGTGGTTCAAGAAAAACCAGCAGAATGGGACTGCAGATTGCGCAGAGTCTAGTTTGCCCTTCTCTTGATGCCGTCTTTCAAATGTTCGACATTGAAGTTAATCAGCAGACCAATCTTCTTGCCGCTCAGCTTCAAATACGTTATCAGTTGCGCCTCGTGAATTGGAAGCAGGCTTTCGCAGGCCTTCAGTTCCACGATCACCTCGTCGTTGACCAGTAAATCCAGTCGGTAACCGGCGTCAATTTCGACGTCGTCATAGCGGACGGGAAGTCTGAGTTCCTCCAGCACCTTGAATCCACGCTTGCGCAGTTCGTACGCCAGGCAGGTCCGGTAGGCGCTCTCAAGGAGCCCCGGTCCAAGCTTGCTGTGCACTCGCATTCCCGCTGTAATAATGGCTTCGGTGATGACGTTGATGTCCATGGTCTTAGCCTCCTCCCACGTTTTGCGGAATCCTCTCTTAACCACAGAGGACACTGAGGTTCACAGAGGAATTCAGTATGTGTCTGTGCTCTAACACTGACCACACTTAAGCAATCCCCAGGCAACACGAATCCTGCACACTTGAAAGCAGGTTTTCCCTACACTTTCCTGAACAACCCAGAGCAGATACACATGGAAGTACCAAGCCAAATTCAGAGGCTATGTATTCAACTTTTCCCACTTCCTCAGTGCACCTCTGTGCCCTCAGTGGTTCAAGTAATGCTTCTCACATGCTCCAGCGCCCGGTTCATCCGCTGCAGCGCCGTTTCTTTTCCCATCAGTTCGGCCAGTTCAAACATGCCGGGCCCCACGGGCTTGCCGGTGAGCGCCAGCCGCGCCGCGTTGACCAGACTGCCCAGCTTCACGCCGGTCACCTCGACTTCTTTCTCGAACGCCGCCTTGAGCGCGTCATGCGTCCAGTCTTCGGCCGCGGTCATCATGCGTATATCCGCCTCCAGCCATGCCGCCGACTCCGGCTGGCGGAAGTATTTGTTCTCCGCCTTCATATCATAGGCGTCCACGTCGCGGAAGAAGAAGTCCACATAGTCCACGATGTTGTTCAGCGTGGGAATCTTCTCCTGGCAAATCGCCGCCATCTGCGTCAGCCATTCTACTGATTTTCCGGAAGTGTCGATGCCCTTCGCCGCGAGAATCGGCAACACCCGGTCGCGCAGGGTTTCAGGCGTAAGCATGCGGATATGCTGGCCGTTGAGCCAGTCCAGTTTCTTGCGGTCAAAGCGCGCCGCCGACTTGTTGAGCCGGTTGATGTTGAACAGGTGCTTCAGCTCTTCCAGCGTGAAGAACTCGCGGCCCTCCTCCTCCGAGGTCCACCCGAGCATGACCACGTAATTGATCAGCGTCTCCGGGAGGTAGCCCTCATCGCGCCAGTCGAGCACGTTTGCGCCGTGCATGCGCTTGCTGAACTTCTTGCCCGCATCGTCAAGCACCATCGGCAAATGCGCGAACTGGGGCAGCGGATAGCCCAGCGCGTTGAACAGCATGATGTGGCGCGGCGCGTTGGTCAAATGGTCATCGCCGCGAATGACATGGCTGATCTGCATCAGGCCGTCGTCCACCACCACCGCCAAATGGAAAATGGGGTCGCCGTTCGGCTTGAGAAGGATGAAGTCGTCAAATTCTTTGTTGTTGAACTTGACCGGTCCCTGCACCAGATCGTCTACCACCGTCTCGCCCTCGGGCACACGGAACCGCACCACGAACGGCGTGTCGCCCTTCGCGGCGATCTCTTCCGGGGTCAGGTCCCGGCACTTGCGGCTGTACCGGAAGGGCCGCTTCTCTGCGTCGGCCAGCGCCCGGTCCGCGTCCAACTCCTCCTTGGTGCAGAAACAGCGGTACGCCTTGCCCTCGGCCACGAGGCGCATGCCCTCATTGTGGTGCAGTTCGCGTCGCTGCGACTGGCGGTAGGGGCCCAGCGCGCCCTTTTCCGGCTCATCGCCGAAAGGCGGGCCCTCGTCCCAGTCGATGCCGAGCCACTTGAACCCCTCGCACATCGCGTCGACGAACTCTTCCTCGGTCCGCTCCGCGTCGGTGTCTTCCAGGCGCAGCACAAAGGTGCCGCCCTGGCTGCGCGCGAAGAGCCAGTTGAACAGGGCCATCTTGGCCGTGCCAATATGCAGAAAGCCCGAAGGCGACGGGGCGATGCGGCAACGAACGGTGCTCATGATGATTGCAGAACTCCCAATGGGCGTAATGGCTGAAGGAACCGAGGGTTAAAGGATAGCATTTCATCGCCGGGGCGTGCATCTCTGTTTTGCGCGGCACTGGGTCTGCATGCCAAAATGGCCCACCGGCGCGGGTCGCGCCGCGGAGGAGACAGAACATGACGGACGCGCTCAATTCCCAGGGTCAGGCAAAACAGGACGGCGGCTGCGGCTGCGGCGGCAAGTGCGGCGGTGCGAAACTGGACCGGCGTCGCTTTATGCAGGTGGCCGGACTGGGCCTGCTGG
>CAIJOU010000665.1 GCA_903822375.1 Candidatus Hydrogenedentota bacterium | reverse complement strand
CTTTATCCGGCCGCCGTCATCTGCGAGATCATGAACGCGGACGGAACGATGGCGCGGATGCCGGAGCTTAAACGCTTCGCCCTGAAGCATCATCTGAAGATGATTACGATTTCCGATCTGATCGAGTATCGCCGCCGGACGGAACGGCTGGTCAACCGCGCCGTCAGCGCGAGGCTTCCCGTGAAGGTGTGGGAACCGGCGGCCGTTTCGGCCAGGGCAACCGTTTCGGTGTCCCCGATGCCCGAGGTCACGGTGACCTGCTGGGCGCCGGAAGCATTGGCGTCGGACAGCGTGATGCCCAGACTGCCCGTGCAGGAATAAACGCCGTGGTCAAGCGAGATTTCACCCTTGCCCGCCGGCTCGGGCACGAACTGCACAAAGGTGGTCGCCTTGCTCACCTGCTCCGCGTCCACCGTGTTGTCGGGAAGTTTGTTGGAAACGAAGCAGCCGCCGTTTGCCACGAAATCGGCATTGCCCCGGACCAGGATGCCCTCAACGACGCCCGTGGCGGCGTTGAACACGGGCGAACCGGAATTGCCGCCGTAGGTGTCCAGATTGGCCACGAAATAACCCGCCGCCGTGTTGTCCGACACATGGGTGGTGCCGCCAAAGGCAATCTTCTCGGGCAGTCCGGACGGATAGCCAATCACGCCCACGGTTGTGGCAAGAGGCACGGTTCCTGTGCGGCGAATCGTCAACACGGTCGCGCCGGGCGCTGTCACGGCGCGGTCCAGCCGGATAACCGAGTAGTCCAGTCCGGTGGACGAATTCCGCTGGCGGCCCAGCAGTTCGACGCCGGTGTAGACCTGGTTGTCCGCGACGTCGAGGGTGGGCGTGCTGGCGTCCTTCATTTCAAAGCCAAACACAAAGCGCACACCGGAATAGTCGCTTGCGTCGTAACAGTGGCCGGCGGTCGCCACAATGTCCGACCCGACGAGGAACCCGGTGCAAAACGCGGCCGTCGGCTGGTCGCCGAAGGGCTCGCCCGCGCAGGCGGGCAATCCGCTGTATCGATAGGCGCTTGTGCTGATATGCCAGCCGCCGCCGCTTATGGGAGTCAGTTGGGAAGTGGACAGCAGGGCGCACACCGACCCGGCCAGTTTCTTGCGGCCCGCATCGGTCTCCTGGTACACGTCTATGCGGTTATCGGTGCCATAGATGACCTTTTCCCCGCCCACGACGGGTACCCAGGGCACGCTGGAGATGACGGTGCGGCCGCTGTTGTCCGCAGCGGCGGGCGTGGTTTCGGGTGTGCACTGCCTTGCCTCGGGGTTGGTCGCCGCCCCCGCCGCCGACAGAGCCCCCAATACGCAGAAAACCGTCAAGCATAGGTGAACGCGTCGGGTGTTCATGCCACCCCTTTCCTGCCTGCTTCCGAACATAGAACACGGGTCATACGGCAACCCGCACGCCGTTGGCCCCGAAACGGGCCGATACCTTAGTTTAACACGCAACAATGAAATTGTGACTTCCGGTTCGTTCAAAACGCCGGTTCCTGCGATTTTCCCACGGGCCTGAACCCGTCTTGATGTAACGTCTCAAGACAACGATAGAGAGACTGCCGGGCATTTCCAGGCGCAGTGCCGGGGGGAGGCGTATCGTCCGGTCCAGAAATGCGCGGCTGTACCCGTTCCCCATGCGCGGATATAATGTCCCGGAAAGACAACCCGCAAGGAAACCGGTCATGAACACAAAACGCCTTGGTCTTGTGCTGTTCTCCGCCCTGTTCCTTTTCCCCCTTTTCTCCGGCGCGCAGGCGCCCCCCGCTCCCGACCCAAGCACCCAGCCCATCCCGCAGTGGTGGACTGACGCCCGTTTCGGCATGTTCATCCACTGGGGGCCCATCAGCATCAAGGGCACCGAGATCGGCTGGTCGCGCGGCGAACATCCCGGCATCGGCGGCAAGGGGGAGATTCCCGTCGATATTTATGACAACCTGTACAAACAGTTCAACCCGGTCGAATTTGACGCAAAGGCCTGGGTGAAACTTGCGCAGGACGCCGGCATGAAGTACATGGTGTTCACCACCAAGCACCACGACGGTTTCTGCGAGTTTGACTCGAAATACACCGACTACAAGATCACCAATTCGCCGTTCAAGCGCGACGTTGTCGCCGAACTGACCGCGGCCGCGCACGAGGCGGGCATGCCCATCGGTTTCTACTATTCGCCGCCCGACTTCCACCACCCGGACTTCCGCACGGCGAACAATGCGGTTTACACAGAATACTTCCACAACCAGGTGCGCGAACTGCTGAGCAACTACGGCAAGATCAGCATCATATGGTTTGACGGGCTCAACGGCACCGCCAAGGAATACCAGGCGGAGGACATGATCAAGGATATCCGCAGGCTCCAGCCCGGCATCGTGATCAACAACCGGCTCGGCCTGCCGGCCGACCACGACACGCCCGAACAGACGATAGGGCGCTTCCAGCGCAGCCGCCCGTGGGAATCGTGCATCACCATCTGCCAGCAGTGGGCCTGGAAACCGGACGACAAGATGAAGACGCTCGAAGAATGCCTGTCCACGCTCGTGCGCTGCGCGGGCGGCGACGGCAATCTGCTGTTCAACGTCGGCCCCATGCCCACCGGCCAGATCGAGCCGCGCCAGCAGGACCGGCTCCGCGAGATGGGCGCCTGGCTCAAGCTGCACGGCGACACCATCTACGGCACCCGCGGCGGCCCGTGGCGGCCCGGTAAATGGGGCGCCTGCACGTCCAAGGGGAACACCGTGTTCGTGCACTGCCTCGCCAAGGAAACGGAAACCATTGACCTTCCGGCCATCCCGTGCAAAATGACCGGATTCAAGTCGCTGACCGGCGGTGACGCAAAGGTCACGCAGAATGACGGCGGGGAGATGCACATCGCGCTGGGCAGGGACGGACGCGACCCGATTGACGCCATCGTCGCCATCGATTTTGACAAGCCCGTCACGGACAACGAAATCACCAACCAAACCTCCAACTCGCTCGCGCACGGCAAGCCCGCCACCGCGTCGAACGTGTACCAGAAGATGAATGACCAGTTTGGCCCGGAAAAGGCGCTGGACGACAATCCCGAAACCCGCTGGGCCACCGACGCCGGCGTGAGCGAGGCGTCGCTGGAGGTGGACCTCGGCGCGCCGACCCGCATCGGCCAGATCGCCATGGTTGAGGCCATCCGCCGCGTGGAGGAGTTCACCCTTGAAGCTTTTGTGGACGGCGCATGGAAACCGGTCCTGAAGGGCAAACACATCGGCGACGCCTACGAGCAATCTTTTGACCCCGTCACCGCCAGCAAAGTGCGGCTGCACATCCTCCGCGCCACCGACGGTCCGACATTCTACGAGTTCCAAGTCTTCCCGCCGAAATAGCGTCGGGTGCCGCAGCAAGCTGTAGGCCGCGGGGTGCGCGAAGCGTAACGCACCGGTTCACGTCATGGCGCATGTTGGGGGGCGGTGCGTTCCATGGCGCTTCGCGCCATTCCACGGCACCCTACGGGCGGAACGGTTTCAGCACCAAGTCGGAGATTTGACGGTAGTGCTTCAGGTTTGCCGTGCAAAGCGTTTCCTGGCGCTCGACGGCCGTCGCCGCAATCAGGGAATCCATGGGGGCCAAATCCACCTTGAGTGCGTATTGTTCCATGTACATGCCTGCCCGGTAGCCAATCTCCGCTGAAAGCGGGATGGTCTCGAAATCGCGCAGGAACCGGCGCAGCAGCGCCATCTCCTTCTTGTCCCGCGCGCCCTGAAACAGCTCCATGGCGGACACCACGGAGAGTGAGCGTTCTTCATCCTGTTCAAGGATGCGCGCCGCCTTCTCGTTCCCGCGCAGCGCCCAGATGAGCACATCTGTGTCAAAAATCACCGAAGCGCCCCTTCCTCTGCCTGCGGACATATTCCACGGGATTGTCCAGGTCCTGGCGATCCTTCCACATGCCAAAGGCCGGACTCGAAGTAATGGACAGAGCCCCTTTGGCCTGCCGCTTCGGAACAATGCTTGCAATTTCGCGACCGCGCTTGGAAAGAGTCACCGTCTCGTTGCGCTCTATGGCATCGAGTATCCTGCCCGGGTTGCGGCGCATGTCCAACAGGGTGGCTTTCATCTTGCTTCTTCTCCACTGAAATGCACACTTATAGTATGCACTTGAAGCGGTAAGAATTCAAGCCCAGGCAAGTTTGGCGCCCAAACCGCGGCAGGGAGATCCCCGCAGGCAGCCAGTTCTCAGGGGCACACTGAAATAGCACGGGCATGTGCGGATGTTTTCTTATTGTACAAGGAAAGGAACACATTATGGGCATGAAATGGAAAAAAGAGATGGACGGAAAGCTTCTGGAAGTCCAGGTGAGCGGCAGGCTTGCCCACGAGGACTGCGCGCGCTTTGCACCCGAGTTTGACCAGGCGGTGAAAGAGCACGGCTTGGTCAACGTGCTCTGCGACATGGTTGATTTTCAAGGGTTGACGCCCGGCGCGCTGTGGGACGACATCAAGCTGGATTTGAAGCACCACGGCGACGTGAAGAAGATGGCGGTGGTCGGCGACAAGCAGTGGGAGAAGTGGATGACCATGTGCTGCCGACCCTTCACCGCGGCCCAGGTCCGCTACTATGACCACAGCCAAATGGATGAGGCACGGAACTGGGTTGAGACCAGTTAGCAGCGCGTGCGGATACGGGAAGAGGGAGGGGAGGAAGCGGATGTTTTTTTCGCAAGAATGTGGGGTATTTCTTCCCTACTCCTCAGGCTAATCGGCAGCCCCAGAATTGATAGGGTGTGCGCAGCGAAGCGAGATCGGAAGACGTCGTGTAGGG
>CAIJOU010000664.1 GCA_903822375.1 Candidatus Hydrogenedentota bacterium | reverse complement strand
GGACTGCGCAGCAGGTAGGCCGGATGGTAGGTGACGCGCAGCGGGATGTTGTGATAGTTGTGCCACTTGCCCCGAAGCTGTCCGACCAGCGCGCCCGTCTTAAGCAGCGTTTGCGCAGCGGTGCCGCCCAGCGCGCAAATGACCGTCGGCTTGATGAGCGCCAACTGCCGGATCAGGTAGGGCTCGCAGCAGGACACCTCTTCGGGGTTGGGCGTGCGGTTTTCCGGCGGACGGCATTTGAGCACGTTGCAGATGAACACGTCAGCCCGCGTCTGCTTCATGCCCTTCTCGATGATGTCGGTCAGGAGTCCGCCGGCGCGGCCCACGAAGGGACGGCCCAGCCGGTCCTCGTCGGCCCCCGGCGCCTCGCCCACGAACACCAACCGCGCCTGGGGGTTGCCCTCACCCGGCACCGCATTGGTTCGCAGCGCACCCAACGGACATTTGTGGCATCCGCGCACCTCGTCGGCGATGCGGTCCAGGCTGTCCGACGGGTCGCCCGGCGCCACTTCCGCGGCCACCGGTATGACCGGAGCGGCGAACATCTTCTCCCGATAGGTCTGGGCAGTCTCCTTCACCGCCGCGGGCGGCGCGGCGGGTGCGGGCGCGGAAGGGGCGTCAAACAGGTCCTTGGTGCCGCCTATCTGTTCCAGGCGCGCGGCCACCTCTTTCGACAATGACACCTTGGGCGGTTTGCCCTTGGCCTCGCGGCAGACCACCTCGCGCACTTCGTCAACAACTTCACGATACAAGTCACGTTCGCTCATGGGATACACTCCAAGCCAAGATGATAGCATGGGGCGGGATGCCCGTGCCCGGAACCCATGTGTCAGACAGAGCGTGAGCTGGTTGGCCGGCTGTAGTGACTTTGGAGAAACGGGCACGCACCGAAATGCTGCATGAGACGAAAAGCACGATATCACAAGTCCCCCTTTGAAGGGGGTGACCGCCGAAAGGCGGTCGGGGGATGTTTGCCTTTGGTCGGACCCGGCACCCAAACATCCCCCGCCCCGTCTGCGACGGGACTGCCCCCTTCAAAGGGGGACCTAAGCAGTTCGCAGACTATCGGTTATGCTACATGCAAATCTGGAGAAGTGCATACCGCCTTGGCACGCTTGCCCGGTGAAGCCCGTTCTCGCAAGAGTTGTCCCGGTTACCAACTCGTCCTGTCATCCGTATTTAGGGTGAAGCTCAGAGACTCGCCCAAATGAAATTCGGGGAGATGACACCATGACGAACGAACATGCCCTGCTGGCACAGTGGATCAACGGGAAAAACGAAGAGGCCTTTCACGGCATCGTTGCCCGCTACTCGGGCCTGGTCTACGCCACGTCGCTGCGCGTGCTGCGCAACGATGCCGATGCGCAGGAGGCGGCGCTGGACGCCTTTCTGGCGCTGTCGCAACTGCGGCGCGTGCCCGATTCGCCGCTGGGCGCATGGCTGCACCGCACCGCGGTGCACCGCGCCATCGACCGCCACCGCAAAACCCAGACCCGTCAGCGCCACGAATCGGCGCTGGTCCGTGAAACCCCCTCCGAAACGTCCGCCGTCGGCTGGGACGACATCTCCGGCATGGTGGATGAGGCCGTGGCCGCGCTTCCGGAGGAACTCCGCCAGGCGGTGGTCGGCCATTTCTTTGAGGGAAGAACCCACGCCGAGTTGGCCGATGCCGCGGGACTGTCCCGTCCGGCGATTACCAAGCGCGTGCATCACGGCGTGGAGGAGGTGCGCAGTGCGCTCATAAGAAAAGGCGTGACCGTGGGCAGCGTTGCCGCGCTCACGCTGCTGCTTGAGGAGCACGCCGTGGCCGCGCCCGCCGTGCCGGCCGCGCTGGTCGCGTCGCTGGGCAAAATTGCCGTGTCCGGCTTCACCGCCGCAGGTGCGGCGGCCGGGGCGTCCATGGGGCTCGCCGCCAAGTCGCTGATTGCCGCCGTGGTGCTGACCATCGTGGCCGGGGTCGGCTATGTGGCATTGCCGGACATCGCGAAACGGAACCTGGCCATGGTCCGGGCGGTGCCCATGGCCTACCTTCAGAGCAAAATGAACAAGGCTTTCCCCCCTTCAAAGACCCTTGCCAGGGAGGTGCCCGCGCCTGCGGCGTTCGCCGCCGCTGCCGCCTCCCCCGGCGCGGCCGAGGGGGAAGTCCCGCCCGTGGAGGAGGGCAAAGCCACCGTCATCGGCTCGCTCCGCGGTTTCTTCGGGGGCGTGGTCGGGGCGTCCAACGTCCTCATGGAACGGATCACTTGGCGGCCCGGCGAGATGCCGCCGGCGAAGACGGACCGGCGGCAGGCCGTGACGGACAACAACGGCAACTTCACTTTCGAGCATGTGCCCCTGGGAGAGTGGTCAGTCATCGCCTGGGGGCCGGGCGGCACCGGCGGCAGCAGTGTGACCATATTGCCCGACACCACCGAAGCCAACCGCCCCATCAAGGTCTATCCCTGCGGCGCCTGCGCCGGCGTGGTGCTGGATGAGTCGGGCAATCCGCTGCCGGGCGCCGTGCTCTATCCGGCCGGACATGAACTGGCTCCGAATGATGAATTCGACCACCTGAGCGGTGCGGCGGGCCGGGCCCAGGCCGACGACCAGGGGCGGTTCCAGTTTCCGGCCATGATCCAAGGCGGCATGAAGTATTTCGTGGTCGCGCCCGGCCGCGACCCGCAGTATTCGGATTATGTCAGCACGAGCGACGGCGGCATGCGCGTGCAACTTCGCGCGCCCGGCCGGTTGCGCGGGCGGGTGATGGCCGAAGGCGGCGTGGATGGCCTTGAGGGGGTGACGCTGCAATTCTGCGCCGGACATGAGGGGCGCACGAACGTGAAGAACGGAGTGCCGGTTTACGTTTCGGGCGGGCGCGTCGAACAGACCGCGACCACCGACCAGAACGGCTCCTTCGAGGTTGCCGCACTGCCCGAAGCCACGTATTGGTTGAAGTTGCCCGAGAAGTCCGCCTGGCTGCTTTCACAACCCGTCAACGCCGAGGTCAAGTCGGGAAAAGAGTCTTCCGTGACGGTCCGTCTGGAGAAGGGCTGCGCGTTGTTTGGCCAGGTGGTGGACGCGGAAACCGGCGAACCGTTGGGCGGAAAGATCAGCATCTATTTGGAAAGGGGTGACGCCCATGCCCAGACCGACGCCAACGGCTTCTACCGGCTGGAACCCGTTCCCAGGGGTGCGCAAACCCTGCATGTGAGCGGGCCGTCCGCAATCGGCGGCAAGGACTACCAGACTTACAGCGACGCCAAATCGAGGAATTCCGCCTGGCCCGTGGAAATAGGGCAGGGCGAGAACCGTATGGACCTGGGCGTGCTTCGAACGCGTATCCATGGCCTGGTGACCAATGTCTCGGGTGTGCCGGTCTCCGGCGCGGAAGTGCGCCGCTCTTACGGCGACGCGCTGGCAACCACCGACGCGAATGGACGCTTTGATATCCGGTGCGTTGTCAGCCCCGGAATGGACACGTCGTTGGAGGCGGAAAGGGACGGTTGGCGGGCACTGAAACGGGTCAACCTTGTGCCTGACGGTGATAACGAGGTGCACCTTGAACTCGCTTACCGGGGCCGGGGAGGACTTTCCGGTGTGGCGGTGCTTTCCGACGGCGGCCCCGTCGTTGGACTGGACCTTTCGGCCATGGCCGTCCTGAGTGTGGAGGAAACGCCGGACCACGTCCAGTTACCCAACTCCTTTTACGTGAATACCACGGTTGGGCCGGGCGGTGCGTTCACGCTTGCCGGGATGGTGGAGGGCACCTACACGCTGTCCCTGTACAGCCAGGCGGACCGGACGTCTTACGGGGCCACTGAAACCGTGACACTGCGGCCCAACGAACAGCGCGCCAATGTGCGGCTTGTATTCGCGGTGCCGGAGCGCCATACCCTGGCGGGCACAGTGTTCAACGAGACGGGCCAGCCCGTGCCGCAATGCGTGGTCATGTTCGGGAACCAGGGGAATGCCACGATCTCCGGCTCTGACGGCAGATTCTCCCTGGCGCTCAAGACGGCGGAACAGAATCTCAGCCTGACCCTGCAAGCGACAGGATATTCACCGCTTGCGGCCACGGGCGAGATCGACAAGACCGGTCTGGTCTTTACGCTCAAGAAGATGCGCCATCTCTCCGGACGCGTTGTGAGCGCGGCCGGCGCGCCGGTAACCGGATGCAAGATTGTCGTGTCGCCCTACGGGGCCAATTATGGGGCTTTGGGTCCGAACGGCTTCAGCCAGACCGTCTCCAATCCATCCGGAGCGTTCGATTTCCCCGCAGCTTTTGCGCCCCCTGCAACCATCACCGTCACCGCGGAGGGTTACGGTCCCTGTGAAGAGAACATCGAGGGCGAAGAGTATGAGCAGCCGACCGTGCTGGTCATGTATCCCGCGGCGACCATCACCGGCGTCGTGGTGGACGCCCGCGACACGCCCATGCAGGGGTATCAGGTGGAATGCGGAAGGGAGTCGCTCGTCACGGACCCGGCGGGACGCTTCAGCTTCGAAAAGTGCGGTGCCGGCAGGGAATACACGGTGACCGTGCGGCCGCCGCAGGGAGGCCGGGCGGAATGGAGTGACCTTGTCACCGCGCCGGCCAATGTGCAGTGCCGCATCGGCCAGACCGGCAACATCGCGCTCTACGTGAAGCTGGACGGCGTGCCCGTCACCGACCCTGTGTTATCGCAGCATTGCAGTGCAAACGCCAGTTTCCAGGCCGAAGACGGCGGCACCGCCCAGGCAGAGTTCGTTCCAAGAACGCAGTTCCTTTACGGCGAAGGGCTGCCCGCAGGCAGCGTGCGGGTGTCGGTGCGGCTGGACACCCTGGAAGCGTTCGGCCCGCCTGTCTGCGAGAGACTGACAGAAGCGCAGGTGGAACCGGACGGACAGATTGCGGTGGAGGTGAATTTTGAGACACCGGTCACCACCCCGGCGCTCCCCACAGCCACGGACAACGCCCCGACCACGCCGGGCACGCCGTAGACGCGGCATCCTGCCGCATTCTTCTGTGACGCCGGGATAAGTCGGAGCGGAAGGAGGCTGGAAGCCTCCTCTACTGTAGACGCGGCGCCGCTTTCGTGGCATGGGCGTCCCGCCCATGTTCTTCCGGACACGGGCAGGATGCCCGTGCCACTCAAGAATTCGCCGCCCCGCGCGATCCCGGTGGCCAACACGCCGTGTCATCCGTAATTAGGGTGGACCACAGAAACACACCCAAGTAAAATACGGGGAGATGACACCATGACAAACGAACACGCACTACTGGCGCAGTGGATTAACCGCCACGACGAGGAAGCCTTTCACGGCATCGTCCGAAGCTACTCCGGACTGGTCTATGCCGCCTGTCTTCGCGTGCTGCGCAACGAGGCCGACGCGCAGGAGGCGGCGCTCGACGCCTTCCTGGCGCTGTCGCAACTGCGGCGCGTGCCCGATTCGCCGCTCGGCGCATGGCTGCACCGCACGGCGGTGCACCGGGCCATCGACCGCTACCGCAAAACACAAACCCGCAACCATTACGAATCCGCGCATGCCCGCGAAGCGGCGCCGGAAGCAGCACCAACCGGGTGGGATGATGTCTCGGGGCTTGTGGATGAGGCCGTCGCGGACCTGCCGGAAGAACTCCGCCAGGCCGTCGTGGGTCACTTCTTTGAGGGAAAGACCCACGCGGAATTGGCCGAGACGGCGGGCCTGTCGCGGCAGGCCATCACCAAGCGCGTGCATCAGGGCGTGGAGGAAGTGCGCGAATCGCTCATCAAGAAGGGCGTGCCCGTCGCCGGCGTGGCCGCGCTGACGCTGTTGCTTGAGGAGCACGCCGTGGCCGCACCCGCCGTTCCGGCCGCGCTGGCCGCGTCGCTGGGCAAGATTGCGGTGTCCGGCTTCAGTGCCGCCGGCGCGGCAATGGGCGCAGCGGGAACTTCGTTGGGACTCGCCGCAAAGGCCCTGATTGCCGCTGTCGTACTTGCCGTCATGGCCGGGGTTGGCTATGGGTTCCTGCCCGGCATCGCGAAGCGCAACATGGTATTGCTCAAGAGCGTGCCCATGGCGATGGCAAAGAACGAGTACCGCAGAATGTTCCCGAAGCCGCCAGCCAAGACACGGGCCGGATCGACTGCCGCGAAATCCGCCGCAGCCGGTGCCGTGGCGCCGAATGAAGAGCCCGCCCCAGAAGGCGGAGTGACCGTTCGGGGAACATTGGAGGGCATGTTCGGCGGCATGGTCGGTGAGGCGGATGTGGTGTTGGAAAAGATTACCTGGGCACCCAACGAGATGCCCCCGTCACAGACGGAAAAACGATGCGGCAAAGCGGACAGCGAGGGAAATATTGTTGTTGAGCACGTGCCCGACGGAGACTGGTCGATTGCGGCGTGGGGCGACCTTGGGAGCGGCGGGGGTACGCTGCACATTGAAAACGGCGTGGTTCCGCCCCCGGGCGGAAAAGAACTGGTGTTTCCCTGGGCGCCCTGTTCAGGCGTAGTGGCGGACGAAACGGGCGCGCCCGTGCCGAATGCGATTCTCTATGTGGCGGGGCACGAACTGCTGCCGGACACGGAGGTATCCCATGCTGAAGGGGCCGCCAACCGCGCGCAGACCGACGCCGAGGGGCGTTTTCGGTTTGACCGAATGGTGGAGGGGGGCGTGAAGTATTTCGTGGCCATCCCCGGCGGCATACCGCGTTACACGGACTACGTGAAGACCGGTGAAGGCGTGCGTATCCAGCTTCCTCCGACCGGCCGCATTCGTGGACGCGTGGTGGCGGAAAAAGGGGAGGGCGTCCCCGGGGAGGTGGCGCTCCGATTCCTGAACGGTTGGTACAGGCACGTCGGAATACAGAACGGGGAACGAACGATGCTCAGTGACGGGCGCATCGAGCAGACCATCTTGACGGATCGAAACGGCAACTTCCTGTCGGAGACCGTGCCCGGCGCCAAATACCGTCTTCAATTGCCGGAAAAGTCCGATTGGGTACTTTCGAAATACACGGAAGTGGAGGTTCAACCCGGCAAAGAGCTTTCCGCCACCATTCGCGTGGAACGGGCAAAGACCCTGTATGGCAAAGTGGTGGACGCCCAGACCGGTGAACCGTTGGGGGCCGGCATTGAAGTCCTTACCTATCTTGCCGCCGGCATTTGTTCTTCGGTCACCGATGCCGAAGGCAATTACCGCTTGCACGGCCTCTCCAAGGGCAGGCATGCGCTGGAATTGCGCGGTCCCTTGGGCATGACCAATGAAGGCCGCTATCCATACAGCGCTACAAGTGTGATGCCGGAGTGGACCGCCGATGTTCAGGACGCAGAAACCCGGTTCGACCCGCGAGTGCACCGGTTCCGGCTTCATGGAATAGTGACGAACAGTTCGGGCGCACCTATGTCCGGGGTTGAGGTGAAGGCCAATATCATCTTGCTGGCCAAGACCGATGATGCCGGGCGTTTTGACACGCGCTGCGTGTATACAGGGGACGCGCTCCGTTTGGAGGCGGAGAAGGACGGCCAACGCGGCCTGCTCATGGTCGAGGTGACGCCAGGCGGTGACGTGGAGGCCAATCTGCGGCTTTCCCGGGCGAGCACAGGCACCATTTCTGGCGTTGTGGTATTACAGGGAGGCGCCTCCACCGCAGGCATGAATCTCCACGCGGCAGCCTGCCTGAACTGCGCGGAAACCAACGGTGATTATCGAACCACGCTCCATGAAGGAAAGGAGACCACGGTAGGCAACAATGGGGAATTCTCCCTTTCCGGACTGGTGCCGGGAGAGTATCGGTTTTCCCTGTCCCAGGGTGGCGGCAATTTCAGTTTTGTAAACAGCGACATACTCGTTTTGAAACCCGGAGAACAGCGAAACAACGTCCAACTGAGATTTGAAGAACCCCAGGCGCGCGTTGTTGCCGGTGTGGTCATGAACGAAGAGGGACAACCCATTCCCCAATGCCAGGTGCTGCACGGCACTCGTGGAGAAGTCGTGCTTGCCGGCGCGGATGGGCACTTTGAATTCAGCGAGAAGAGTCCTGACAGGTCCACTTGGATAACATTCTACGCCAAGGGATACACACAGGTCGCCGGCCAGTGGGAGAACAACAAGACGGACCACCGCATCACGCTCAAGAAACTGCGCCATCTGTACGGGCGGGTCGTGGATGCAAACGGCACTCCGATCGGGACATACAAGATGGACCTGCGACAGGTAATGTCGCTTCAGACCGCGCCGGAGCCGATCACGGCAACATTGACGGTCTCCGATGCCGCCGGTGTCTTTGATTTCCCGTCGATATTTGCGCCTCCAACGGAGATCACCGTGACCGCCGAAGGATACGGCACGTACAGCAAATACTACGATGCAGAGACCGACTACAGTTCCCCGTTGGAAATCGTGTTGCACCCTGCCGTTCTGGTCGAGGGCACTGTGGTGGACACCAGTAATGCACCTTTGTCCGGATACCTGGTGCAGTGCGGCAGGGAAACGGTTACAACGGATGCGTCGGGCCGTTTCTCCAGCGCCAGTTGCGGCAGCGACACCGAATGCGGCATCACCGTGCGCCGTACCGGTTCAGGAGACATGCTTTGGGTTGGCAGGGTGACCGCCCCGGCAAATGTGGTCTGCCGGATAGGTCAGACTGGCAACTTGCTCGTGAATGTTGCCGTGGACGGCGTGCCGTTCACCGATTTGGATGCCTTGGGAACAGAATTCACCGCCGTGGCGGAGTGGCAGACCGAAAATGGCGTTCAAGCATCCATAACCTATGATGTCAACCGCCGGAAGGGGATGCTGGGCACCTGGCCCCTGCCTGCGGGGCCGGTACAGGTACGTGTACATGCGGTCGCACTGGAGCAGTTCGGCCCCGCCGTTTGTGAAAAAGTGGTCGAGGCCCAGGTGGTGGCCGAACAGGAAACGACGGTGCAGGTGAATTTCGAGACGCCGGGCGTCACGGCGGCAGCGCCAGTTGCGGACGATGCACCGCCAAAGCCCGGCGTGACGGAGGAGTAACCCCCCTCGCGGGGTTGGCCTGACCGGGCAGGGATTCTGGCCCGGTCAGGCCGGGGGGGAAAGCAGACGCGGCATCCTGCCGCGTTTGAAACGGCTGGAAGCCGTTTCCACTTTGGGGACCAGGCCGAGTGCGGCTGATTTTGGGAGGGGATTAACTGTTGACAACCGGAAAACCCTGTGCTACACTGAACCGGAGTCGAAAGAGGGCTTTCGGTGTCTTTTTCCGTTACAGCGGAGG